>DASUYI010000333.1:0-4208 GCA_036377475.1 Steroidobacteraceae bacterium
ATCGACCTCGAGGGGCTCAACCTGTCCCAGTCGTCGCTGCACCAGCTGCTCGACCTCGACGCCTCGGCGTGGCACGCCGAGATCGAGGACATCGGCAAGTACCTCGAGAGCTACGGCGAGCGGACGCCGCCGGCGCTGCGCGAGCGGTACCAGGAGGTCAAGCGAGCGCTCGGCTGAAGGAAGTGACTAGCGGATAGCGGATAGTAGGAAGGCCGGCGTTGCCGCCGTTTCTTTTTCCGGCTATCCGCTATTCACTATCCGCTATCCGCTTCCTCAGTCTTCCAGCTGGTACTTGATCGAATCGATCGCGCTCGGGTCGGGCGCCTTGCCGAGCCCGATGAAGCCGCGGCCCTGCAGCACGATCGAGTCGCGGCGCACGAACGCTTCCTTGCCTTCCTGGTTGGTCACGAACGTGCCGTTGGTGCTCTGGTCCACCAGCAGGAAGCGGTCGCGCAGCGCCTCGATGCGCGCGTGCAGACGCGATATCAGCGTTCCCTTGACGACGACGTCGTTCTCCTCGGCACGGCCCATCGTGATCTCCTTGTGCGAGTCGTCGAGCACGACCTCGCGCCCCTGGCAGTGGACGCGAACGCGCGCGGAGCGGCTGCGCAGCCCGGACATCTCGATCGACGGCAACATGCTCGTGGCGTCCTCCTGCTGCCACAGGACCTCGTAGAGCTCGATCTCCTCCGCGAGCCCGCGCAGCGAGGCGACGTCCACGCGCCGTGACACGGCGCGCCACTCGGGCGAGCAGCGACGGATCGCCTCGGCCGAGAAGATGACCTGCCCCGCCTTCGCCTGGCTGGTCACGCGATTGGCCGTGTGTACCGAGGTGCCGAAGATGTCCTTGTTCTCGAACACGACCGCGCCGAAATGGCAGCCGATGCGGATCGAGACGTGCTGCCCCTCGACGAGCAGTTCAGGTCGCGCGGCGATGTCCTGGTGCATCTCGCTCGCGGCATTGACCGCGTCGTCGGACGTCGGGAAGATCGAAAGGATCTCGTCGCCGATCGTCTTGATGACGGTGCCGCGGTTGCGCTCCGTCGCTTCGCGCATCACCTCGATGCAGACGAGAATCAGCTCGCGGGCGCGGTTGTCGCCGAACAATTCGTAGAGTCGCGTGCTGCCCACGACGTCTGCGAAAAGCACGGCAACTTCCGTCTCGGCGCTGGTCACTCGTTACCCCACACTCCAAGGCCACGGGCGGCCCGGGTCGGCCATATCCGCGGCATTATAGCGATCGAGGCGCATCGCGCTGCGCAGCTTCACGCAGCCTCGCGCAACATCCCCAGCGACTGCCGCAGCACGTCGCCGGAGGCTCCCGGCCGCTGTCCTTGCTCAGTGAGGTACCTGCGCCAGGAACGCGCATTCGGCCTGCCGGCATGGAGACCGTGGATGTGCCGCAACAGCAGCGGCAAGCGATGGCCGTGCGACAGCATCCGGTCGACATAGTCCGCATACCGCAATACGACGTTCTCCCGCGAGGGCGGAACAGCGCCGTGCCCCAGCAGCTCCGCGTCGAGTTGTGCGAGCAGGAAAGGCTCCTGATACGCCTGACGGCCCAGCATCACGCCGTCGAAGCGTGGCAGCCACTCGCGCACCTGCCCGGCGGTCTTGAGCCCGCCGTTCAGGATCACCGTCAGCTCCGGGTGACGTTCCTTGAGAAGCGCGGGCACGTCGTAACGCAACGGCGGCACTTCGCGATTCTCCTTCGGGCTCAGACCCTGCAGGTGGGCCTTGCGCGCGTGCACGATGAACGTGTCCACGCCGGCGTCGCGGACGGTGAGCACGAAGCGCTCGAAGAACTCGTAGTCGTCGCAGTCGTCGATGCCGATCCGGCACTTGACCGTCACGGGGACCTGCACGGCTTCGCGCATGGCGCGCATGCAGCGCGCGACCAGCGCGGGCTCCGCCATGAGGCACGCGCCGAAGCGCCCGCTCTGCACGCGGTCGCTCGGGCAGCCGACGTTGAGGTTGATCTCGTCGTAACCGCGCTGCTCCCCGAGCATCGCAGCCCGTGCGAGCAACTCCGGATCCGAGCCGCCGAGTTGCAGCGCGACGGGATGCTCGCTCGGATCGAAGCCGAGCAGGCGCTCGACGTCGCCGTGCGCCAGGGCCTGCGCGGTCACCATCTCGGTGTAGAGCAACGCGCGCGGGCTGAGCAACCGCAGCAGGTAACGGCAGTGACGGTCCGTGTAATCCATCATCGGCGCGACGCAGAGGCGCCGGTCGAGCGGGCGACCCGTCTGCCGTGAACTGGTGTTCGTCACGGGCGCGAGTTTACCGATTTTCGTTGCGCGCGCCGTGCGCGGGACCTGCGCGGTGTGCCGTGGAGGATCAAAACAGCCGCCCGGCCTCCGTCATCAGAACCGGGCCGTCTCCGCCACCAGCCAGTCCACGACGGACTCGAGCGCCTCCTGCGGCGACGCCCCGGCCCCGAGCGCCTGCTCGTAGGTGTGCAACTGCCGGTGCGCACTGGTGCCCCGGGCTGGGATCTCGCGGACGCGCTGGACGTCGTCGAGACAACCGAGCTCGATAGCGTCTTCCTTGACGAGCTCGACGATCTCCTCGATCAACTCGGCGAACGGCACGATGCGCTGCCGGCCGAGGTCGAGCAGACCGGCGTCGACGGAGTATCGCATCGCGCGCCAGCGGTTCTCGCCGATCAGGAGCGTCGGGTACGGGCGCCAGCGCTGGTTGTCGCATCGCAGACGCCAGAGCCGGCGCATCAGGGACACGTTGAGCGCCGCGAGGCAGACCGAATCCTCGAGCGTGGTGCACGAGTCCATCACGCGCGTCTCGAGCGTCGGGTAGCGCGCGCTCGGCCGCAGGTCCCACCAGATGCGCGAGGTGTCCGCGATCACGCCAGTCTCGATCAGCGTGTCCATGTGCCGTCGGAACTCGCTGTAGCTCGCGAACGGCTCCGGCAACCCGGTGCGCGGGATGCCGTTGAACACCATCAGGCGGAAGGCCATCAGGCCCGTGCGCTCCCCCTCCCAGAACGGCGAACTGCACGAGAGCGCGAGCAGGTGCGGCAGGAAGTAGCGCGCCTGGTTCATCAGGTCGATGCGCAGCTCGTCGTCGTCGATGCCGACGTGCACGTGCATGCCGCAGATCATCATGCGGCGCGCGACGCCCTGCATTTCCTCGAGCAGCGCGACGTAGCGTTCCTTGTCGGTCCGCTTTTGCGTGGACGAGAGCGAGAACGGATGCGTGCCCGCCGCGATCGGCGCGAGGCCGTGGCGCGCGGATTCCTCGATCAGGATGCGGCGCAGTTCGACCAGCGCGCTGCGGGCCTCGGCGACCGTGCGACAGATCGGCGTCGCGACTTCCACCTGCGACCGCAGGAATTCCGGGAACGCGCGGCCGTCGGTGCGATCGTGCAACGCCGCGAAGAGTTCGGGCGGCGGCTCGCTCGCCACCGCGCGGGTCTCGCGATCGACCAGCAGGAACTCTTCCTCGATCCCGAGCGTCAACGGTGGCGAGGTCTGGGCCATTCGGTGCTTGCGCCGATCACGCGTCCAGCAACGGCGCGAGGACGCGGGCGAGCAGCCGCACCCAGCGCTCGACGCCGGCGGGCGAATCGATCAGGTCCTGGCGCACCTCGATACAGACGTGCGGCAGCCCGGTCGCCTTCGCGTGGTGGTCGATCGTGTAATTCGCCGGGTGCCGGCCGCTGTAGGGCTCGTTGTCGCCCACCACCACGCCGTCGATCGCGCGGAGCCCGTCGAGCAGCCGGCGGGCATTGATCTCGTCGCGGTCCCAGAGCACGCCAACGTGCCACGGACGTGTTTCGCCCTGCGTGCCGAGGCGTGGCGCGAAGCTGTGCACCGCGACGAACAACGGCACGACTGCACGGATGCAAAAGCCGCGCAGCATCGCGTCGATGCACTCGTGATACGGGTCGAAGAACGAACCGAGCCGGATGCGACGCTCGAATTCGCCGAGCTCGCGATTGCCGGGAATCGTCCAACCGTCGCTTTCGGTGCGAAAGGCCTCGGGGTCGTCGGGGCTGCGGTTGCAGTCGACGACCAGACGCGAGTAGCCCGCGAGGACGGCTGGTGCACCGAGCGCATGCGCAAGACCGCGCGCCAGTTCCCCGGCGCCGATGTCCCAGGCGACGTGCTGCCAGCTGCCGAGTTCGGGCAGCCCGAGCCGGTCCAGCGACCGCGGGAACGCACGGCTGGCATGGTCGCAGACGATCAGGG
>DASUYI010000334.1:0-7306 GCA_036377475.1 Steroidobacteraceae bacterium
TCGAATCGGGTGACGGTGCCGGCCAGGGCGGCCCGACCATCGGCCAGTCCGGCGGCTAAAACGCGACCGAGCTGTTTGGCGAAATTCGCGTGCCACTCCTGCAGGACCTGCCGTTCGCCCACAGCCTGCTGCTGAACGCGAGCTATCGCCGGTCGGACTACAGCGAGCCGATCGACGAATCCACCGACACGTACGGCGTCGGCCTCGAGTGGGCGCCGATCGACTCGCTCAAGTTCCGCGGCAGCTATCAGCGCGCCGTGCGTGCGCCGGGCATCATCGAGTTGTACCAGGCGCAGGGCGTCGGCCTGTACGACAACGACAACGACCCCTGCGCCGGGGACGTCCCCGAGGCAACGCTCGAGCAGTGCGCGCTCACGGGCGTCACGCCGGAACAGTACGGCACCATCGTCGACAGTCCGGCGGGCCAGTACAACGCGCTGTTCGGGGGCAGCCTCGAGCTTACCCCGGAAACAGCCGACTCTTACACGGTCGGCTTCGTGTTCCAGCCGGCGTTCCTCGAGGGCTTCTCGCTCACGGTCGACTACTTCAACATCCAGGTCGAGGACGTCATCCTGACGATCCCGCCGACGATCACGCTGGCGGAGTGCATCAATACGGGCAACCCGGTGTTCTGCGACAAGGTCCAGCGCGACTCGGAAGGCACATTGTGGCTGCTGCCGGAAGCCCAGGTCGAGGCGCTCAACGAGAACATCGGTGGCCTCGACACCTCGGGCTACGACATCGAGGTGGCATACACGACGCCGATCGGCGACATGGGCAGCCTGGTGTTCCGTCTCAACGGCACGCTGCTGGACGAGCTGACTACGGAACCGATCGCGGGCTCGGGCTCGATCGGCAAGTACGACTGCGTCGGGTTGTTCGGCCCGACCTGCACGACGCCGAACCCGGAATGGCGCCACATGGCCCGCCTGACCTGGCAGACTCCGTGGAACATGGACCTGTCGCTCGGCTGGCGGCACTTCGATGCGGTCGAAGTCGACCTGTCCGACAGCAACCCGCTGCTCGCCGACGACTTCGCGCCCGCGGACGCGGAGCTCGACGCGCAGGACTATCTCGACATCGCGGGTGCGTGGACGTTCATGGATGCTTACACGGTGCGCCTCGGCATCAACAACGTGCTCGATGACGATCCGCCCGTCAGCTCGCAGGTCGGTACGGGCGCCGGCAACGGCAACACCTATCCGCAGGTGTACGACGCCCTCGGGCGTTACGTATTCGTGAACCTGTCCGCGAAGTTCTGATCGTCGACGACGACCGCAGGGTGCCGCGCAGGACGAGGCGCGGCCCCGCACCGGAGACGGCGGGTCGCAAGACCCGCCGTTTTCGCTGCAGCGCCAGTCAGTCGCGTGGCGGCTCGAGCGTGTCGGTTGCGGGCAGCGCTCCGGGCGGCGTGCTGCGCAGTGCCGATCGCAGCATCAGTACCGCCGCATAGAGCACAACGACGACGACGAGCCAGTAGAGCCACTGCAGTGGCAACGACTTGACGATGAACGCCGCGACCAGCACGCCGGGAATGCCGCCGATCGCGAGCCCGATCGCGGTGGCCCGATCGTACTTGCGCTCGCGGATGAACTCGAGGCTGCCGACGGGCATCAGGCAGGCGCACGACGCCATCATGATCGGGAACGCCGCGATCGGGTTCATGCCGAGCAGGCTCACGAGCATCAGGCACGGCGCGTAGAGGCCGATGCCGAGCGACATCAGTGCTCCGAGCACGAAATTCGCCAGCACGGCGAAGACGAGCACGCCGCCCGAAAGGCCGAGCGCCGCGCCGCCCGCCGGCAGCACGCCGACGATCTTCATCGTGAAGAGCGCCGCAGCGACGAGCAACGCGACGCCCATGCCCAGCTGCACGCCGCGTCGGGGCAAGCGCGCGACGATGCCGGCACCGAGGTAGGCGCCGGCGACCGCGGCCGCGACCATCGACACCAGCGTGAGCGGCGCGACCGCGATCGCGGTCGTGAAGATGATCGCCTGTGTGATCGTCGGAATCGCGTGCCCGACGTTGAGCGTGCCCGGGATCAGTTCGTCGCCGACCAGCCTGCGGAACTTCAGGTAGGCCGTGGTCGAGGCGAAGGAGCCGATGCCGAGCGTGTCGAAGAAGTTCGTCACGGCGCCGAGCAGCACGCCGCCCGCGGTCGGGCGCGAATGACGATCCGCCACAGACACCGGCGACGCGTGTCGCCGCTCGAGTCGAAGCCACGCCCAGACGAACGCCGCGGCGAGCAGCAGGCCGCCTGCGAGCACGAGTTTGGCGACGAGACTCATGCCGGATGCCCCGTGTGCGCCGCCTGCGCGACGCTCAGGATTCCGGTGGGCGCAGCGGCAGTTCGCTGCCCTTGCGGACCGTGCGCAGGGCGAAGCTCGACTGCACCCGCGCCACGCCCGGCAATCGCGTCAGGTGCTGGCTGTGCAGACGCTCGAAATCGGCCGGGTCGGTCACGACGACACGCAGCAGGTAATCCTGCTGCCCGGTCATCAGGTAACACTCCATGACTTCGGGAACACGCTTGACCGCTTCCTCGAAGGCCGCGAGGTCCGCCTGCTCCTGGCGGTTGAGCGTGATGCTCACGAACACGTTGCCTGGCAGGCCGACCTTGGCCTGGTTGACCAGCGCCGCGTAGCGGTCGATCACGCCGGCCTCCTCGAGCGCTCGCACGCGTCGCAGGCAGGCCGACTCGCTCAGGTGCACGAGCTCGGCGAGGTCGCGGTTGCTGAGGCGCCCGTCGCGCTGCAGCCCGGCGAGGATGAGGTTGTCGAGTCGGTCCAACTTCATATTTGAAACATTTCGCCGTCTGGCACGGTTTGGCCCGCAGGAAATTGCGTCGAGCCCGCCTTGGTCGGCCGACTTTGCACGAAAGCATTGCGGTTCGCCAACTATCCTTCGGCGATTCGCCACCAGGGGAGCAAGAGCCATGCGCATCGGCGTGCCGAAGGAAATCAAGGTCCATGAATACCGGGTCGGGCTCGTGCCGGCGGCGGTTCGCGAACTCGTCGAGGCAGGCCACGAGGTGGTCGTCCAGACCGGCGCGGCAACCGGCATCGGCTTCGCCGACGCCGACTACCAGCGCGTCGGCGCAAAGATCGTGGCGACCGCCGAGGAGATCTTTGCCGACGCCGACATGATCGTGAAGGTCAAGGAACCGCAGCCGCAGGAATGCGCGATGTTGCACAAGGGGCAGGTGCTGTACACGTACCTGCACCTCGCGCCGGACCCGAAGCAGACCGAGGCGCTCGTGAAGTCCGGCGCAACCTGCATCGCGTACGAGACGGTCACGGCGCCGGACGGGTCGCTGCCGCTGCTTACGCCCATGAGCGAAGTGGCCGGGCGCATGTCGGTCCAGGTGGGCGCGTCCTGCCTGCAGAAGGCCAACGGCGGGCGCGGCATCCTGCTCGGCGGCGTGCCGGGCGTGCCGCCGGCGAAGGTCGTGATCCTCGGTGGCGGCGTCTCCGGGACGAACGCAGCCGAGATGGCGGTCGGCCTGCGCGCCGACGTGACAGTGGTCGACCGCTCGGTCAAGCGGTTGCGCGAGCTTTCGGCGATCTTCGGTGCATCGCTGCGTACCGAGTACTCGACGCAGGACCACGTCGAGGCGCTCGTGCTCGAGGCGGACCTCGTGATCGGTGCGGTGCTGATCCCGGGGGCGGCCGCGCCGCGGATGGTCACCCGCGACATGGTCAAGCGCATGAAGGCGGGCTCGGTGCTGGTCGACATCTCGATCGACCAGGGCGGCTGTTTCGAGACGAGCAGGCCGACGACCCATGCGGACCCGACCTACGTCGTCGATGACGTGATCCACTATTGCGTGGCGAACATGCCGGGCGCCGTGCCGCGCACCTCGACGTTCGCGCTCAACAACGCGACGCTGCCGTTCGCGCGCAAGCTGGCCGACTTCGGCTGGCAGAAGGCGCTGCGGGCCGACGCGCACCTCGCGAACGGTCTCAACGTGCACGAAGGCCAGGTCACCAACGCGGCAGTCGCCAAGGAACTCGGCTACAAGCACATCCCGGTCGCCGCGGTCCTCTGAACCGCCGAAAATTGGGACACTCCGAATTTCTCGCTCGAGAAATTCGGAGTGTCCCAATTTTCCCCGAAATTCGGAGTGTCCCCATTTTCCTGGGCCGCTGCCGCAGAACCCGGGGGACCTGAAGACGCGTTACGATCCGTGGTCGGGCGCCGGGCCCGCCGGAGATCGCAGTCATGGCCGCAGCCGCACCGCTCGCGAACGTCAGCCTCGACGACAAGTACGCGCTCCCCGCGGGCCGGGTGCTCATGAGCGGCACGCAGGCGCTCGTGCGGCTGCCGCTGCTGCAGCGGGCGCTGGACCAGGCCGCGGGGCTGAACACCGCCGGCTTCGTCACGGGATATCGCGGTTCGCCACTCGGCGCATACGACATGGAACTCTGGGGCGAAGCGGCGCGGCTCGAGGACGCCCACGTCGTATTCCAGCCGGGCGTCAACGAGGACCTCGCGGCGACGGCCGTCTGGGGCACGCAGCAGGCGCCGCTGTTGCCGGGCACGAAGTACGACGGCGTCTTCGCAATCTGGTACGGCAAGGGACCGGGGGTGGATCGCAGCGGCGACGTGTTCAAGCACGGCAACCGCCAGGGTGCGTCGAAGCACGGCGGCGTGCTGGTCTGCGCGGGCGACGACCACCCGGGCAAGTCCTCCACCGTGTCGCACCAGAGCGAACAGGCGCTCGCCGCGAACCACGTCCCGGTGCTGTACCCGGCCTCCGTGCAGGAACTGCTCGAGTACGGCATGTTCGGCTGGGCGCTGTCACGCTTCAGCGGACTCTGGGTCGCGCTCAAGTGCACCAACGAGACCGTCGAAGGCACCGCGACGGTGGACATCGACCCGGCCCGCTTCCGCGAGTACTCGAAACCCGACGTGGCGGCGCCGCCGTCCGGGCTGAACACCAACCCGCGACCGATGGTCGTGCGCGAAGCGGACGAGATGCTCGTGACGCGTTACCGGCTGCCGGCCGCCCAGGCGTTCGCGCGCGCGAACGGCATCGATCGCGTCGTGGTCGACGCACCGCAGCGCCGTCTCGGGATCGTCGCGACGGGCAAGGGTTACGCCGACGTCATGCAGGCACTGCAGGCGCTCGGGCTCGACACCGATCGCGCGGCGACGATGGGCTTGCGCGTCTACAAGGTCGGCATGATCTGGCCGGTCGAGCCGCAGGGTCTCCGTGACTTCGCCGCGGGTCACGCCGAAGTGCTGTTCGTCGAGGAAAAGGCCGCGTTCGTCGAGGATCAGGCCGCACGTATCCTCTATCACCTGCCCGAAGCGCAACGCCCGAGGCTGGTCGGCAAGCAGGACGAACACGGTCGGCCGCTGCTGCCCGCCGACCGGCAACTGCAATTCGCGGAGATCGCGCTCGTGCTCGCGCAGCGGCTCGAATCGCTCGGTCTGCTCGACGCCGGGCTGCAGGAGCGCGTGGCCTTGCTGCAGTCGCGACAGGCCTCGGCGCAGGAGAACGCGGCGGGCCCCGCGTCGCGCGCCCCCTATTTCTGCTCCGGATGCCCGCACAACACCTCGACCTTGATCCCGGAAGGCAGCCTCGCGCTGGCGGGCATCGGTTGCCACACCATGGCCGGCTACATGAACCGGCGCACGCTGATGCCGACGCAGATGGGCGGCGAAGGCCTGAACTGGACCGGCATCGCACCGTTTTCGGCGATGTCGCACGTGTTCCAGAACATCGGCGACGGCACGTACTTCCACTCGGGGCTGCTCGCGGTGCGTGGCGCCGTCGCGGCCGGCGTCAACATCACGTACAAGGTGCTCTACAACGACGCCGTCGCCATGACCGGCGGCCAGCCCGTCGAGGGCCACCTGACTCCGGTCGAGATCGCGCGACAGTTGCTTGCGGAACGCGTCCGGCGGGTCGTGCTGGTTTCGGACGATCCCGACAAGTATCGCGACACCGATGCCGGCGTGCCGGCCGAAGTCACGGTCCACCATCGCGACGAGCTGCAGGCGCTGCAACTCGAGCTGCGCGTGACTCCCGGCGTCACCGCGATCGTCTACGAGCAGACCTGCGCCGCCGAAAAGCGGCGTCGGCGCAAGCGCGGCGAGTATCCCGATCCGCCCAAGCGCGTGTTCATCAACGACGCCGTCTGCGAAGGCTGTGGCGACTGCTCGGTGCAGGCGAACTGCGTCTCGATCCTGCCGAAGGAAACGGAGTTCGGTCGCAAGCGCGAGATCGACCAGTCGAACTGCAACAAGGATTACAGCTGCGTGAAGGGCTTCTGTCCGTCCTTCGTGACCGTGCATGGCGGGCAGCTGCGCCGGCCGAAGGTCGCGCAGATCGACCTTGCGGCGTTCGCGGACGTGCCGCCGCCGCCCGCGCCCGCGCTCCTGCTCTCGCGGAGCTGGAACGTCCTCGTCGCCGGCATCGGCGGCACGGGCGTGGTGACCGTGGGTTCCGTGCTCGCAATGGCCGCGCACCTCGAAGGCAAGCGCGCGAGCGTGATCGACATGACCGGTCTCGCGCAGAAGAACGGCGCGGTCTGGAGTCACCTGCGGATCTCGGAGCCCTCAGCCGCGCACGGCGGGACCTCTCCGGAAGTGATCGGCGCGCGAGTCGGGCTCGCCGAGGCCGACCTGCTGCTCGGGTGCGACCTCGTGACGGCCGCCGAGAAGGATTCGGTGTTCACGCTCGACCGCGAGCGCAGCCGGGCCGTGGTCAATTCCTGGCTGCAGCCGACGGCGCAGTTCCAGCTCGATCCGAACCTCCGGCTCGACCTCGACGCCGAACTGCGGCCGCTCCGCAGCGGCGTGGCGTCGCAGCGCCTGCACTCGCTCGACGCGACGACACTTGCGCTCGAGTTGCTCGGTAATTCGATCGGGGCCAATTTCCTGCTGGTCGGATACGCACTGCAGGCCGGCGGACTGCCGCTGTCGCTCGCGGCGCTCGAGCGTGCGCTCGAACTCAACGGCCAGGCCGTGGAGTTCAACAAGCGCGCACTCGCGCTCGGGCGCCTGGCCGCGCACGACCCCGCGGCCGTGGAAAGACTGCGGGAGACGGCGGGCGGCGCCGTCGCCGTCCCGGCGCGGATTCCGCTTGCCCAGAGCTTGGACGCGATCACGCAGCGTCGAGTCGAGTACCTGACGGAGTACCAGGATCGCGCCTACGCGGAGCGCTACGCGCGTCTGGTGCATCGCGTCCGGGACGTGGAGCGCGATCGCGCGCGCGGTCTGACGGGGCTCGCGGAGGCGGTGGCGCACAACTACTTCAAGGTGCTGGCGTACAAGGACGAGTACGAGGTCGGACGG
>DASUYI010000335.1:0-5344 GCA_036377475.1 Steroidobacteraceae bacterium
GTCGGGACAGCAGAAGAAGTCGGGCGGCACCGAAATCCGGGGTGCGAGCGAGGCTGTGCTCGTGGCGATGTGAAACCCGCGACCGACGGCCCCGTCGTATGGTGTCGCGTCGACGAGCCGCGGTCGTGCGAGCGGCGGCGCGCGTTCGACCACCTCGCGTTCGAAGCGGTCGAGTCGCGTCGACTCGCCGCACAACACCACCTCGACGTCGCCGCGCAGGTTGCGGACGAAACCGTCGAGCCCGAGTTCGGTCGCCAGCCGGTAGACGAACGGGCGGAAGCCCACGCCCTGCACGCGGCCGCCGAGCAGCAGGCGCCGCGCGACGGGCGCCGGGCCCGGCTCGGTCACGGCGCGATCCCGGCGAGGCGGCTTCGGCTCAGGCTTCGGCACCCGCGGCCTTGCGACCTTCCCAGACGTTCTCGCGCACGCCGTCGGCCCACCAGATCCGGCAGGCCCCTTCGTCCGACACCATGCAGGGCCCGATCGGATGACGCGGCGTGCAGGCCAGGCCATACAGACGGCACTGGTTGGGGTAGATCTTGCCCAGTACGACCTTCGCGCAGTCGCACCCGGGCGGCATCTCGCCCGCGCGCTTGCGCGACATCTCGGTGTACGAAGGCAGCTGCGTGCGCGAATCGTGCGTCGCCAGGTGTGGTTTCAGCACGAAGCCGGAATCGGGGATCGACCCGATGCCGCGCCAGTTCGCGGCGACGACGTCCATCGTCTCGTGGATGTAGCGCTGCGCGACCTTGTTGCCGCCGGGCCGCACGACCTGCGGGTAGCAGTTGTCGAGGAAGCACTTGCCCTCGAGCTTCTGCCGCAAGACGGAGTAGAGCGCCGCGAGCAGCGAATCTGGGGCGAAGCCCGCGACGGCACAGGGAATGCCGTGGTCGCGCGCGACGAATTCCCATTCTTCCGGCCCCATCACGGTCGAGACGTGACCTGGGGCGATCAGCGCCTCGAAGCCGGGCTCGCCCGAGGCGAGCAGCAGCGCGACGGCGGGCCAGGTCAGCCGACCGGACATGAGGAACAACAGGTTGTCCGGCGCGCCCTGGGCCAGCAGGGCGGCGGCGGGCGCCGTCGTGGTTTCGAACCCCGCGGCCAGGAAGACGACCTGCCGGTCCGGATTCTCGCGCGCGATCCTCGCGGCCTCGAGCGGGCTCGCGATCGGCCGCACGTCACCGCCCGCGGCCTTGGCCTGCTCGAGCGAGCGCGGCTCGCTCTTCGGCGCGTTGACCGGCACGCGCAACATGTCGCCGTAGGCGACCAGGATCACTTTCTCGTGCAACGCGAGCTGGATCGCCTCGTAGATGTCCTCTTCAGGGCAGATGCAGACCGGACAGCCCGGGCCAGGCACCAGCTCGATGTTGGACGGGATCGCCTTGCGCAGACCCGCGGTCGTGATCGAGCGCTCGTGCCCGCCGCACACGTTCATCACCTTGATCGACGGCGGCAGCGGCAACGCGCGGATGCGTTCCAGCCATTCGGCTCCGGTGGTCATGGTCGTTTTCCCCCTGCAGGCATCGTGCTTCAGGCAGCCGCCGCGCGACGCGAGGCGACCTCGCTGCGCAACCAGCCGATCCACGCGGCGAGACCGTCGCCGCCGCGCTTGCTCACCTCGAGGATGCGGCCGCCGAAACCGACCTGCCGCAGCGACTCGCGCGCGCGCTCGACGCTGAACTCCTCGATGTGCGGCAGCAGGTCGACCTTGCTGATCAGCGTGAGGTCGCCCGCACGGAACATCACGGGATACTTGGCCGGCTTGTCGTCGCCTTCGGTGACCGACAGCAGCGTGACGTCGAGGTGCGCGCCGAGGTCGAAGCTCGCCGGACAGACGAGGTTGCCGACGTTCTCGATGAACAGGACGTCGAGACCCGCGAGGGGCAACTCGTGCAGCGCTTCGTGCACCATCTGTGCGTCGAGGTGGCAGGCGTTGCCCGTGGTGATCTGCACGGCCGGCACGCCGCAGGCACGAATCCGCGCAGCGTCGTTCTCCGTGGCGAGATCGCCTTCGATCACCGCGACGGCGAGCTCGCCCTGCAGCGCGCGGATCGTCGCCTCGAGCAGCGACGTCTTGCCCGATCCCGGCGAGGACATCAGGTTCACGGCGAGCACGCCCTGCGCGTCGAAGTGCGCGCGATTGTGGGCCGCGACCTGGTCGTTGGCGTCGAGGATCGCGGTGATGACCTCGATCGACTCGACGTGACCGTGCGAAGCCGCCGCCGGCTGCGTCGCAAAGGGCGCACGCGCGGCGGACGGACCCAGTGAACAACCGCAATCACGGCACATCGTCGTTATCTCCTGCTCGACCTGTAGCCCGGCCGCCGCCAGCAATGCCGCGCGGCCCGCTGATCAGTGGACGGCGTCGCCGGCCGTCTCGAACTCGACGCGCCGCAGCAACAACTCCTCGCCCGCGACGACATCGACGTGCCAGTCGCCGCAGGCTCCGCACAACAGCCGGTTCGGCGCGGCCTCGGTCTCGGCCCGGCACTCGCGGCACCGGACCGACACTGGAACGGACTCGACCACCAGTGCAGCCTGGGCGCCCACGGTGCCGGCCGCCGCGATCGGGTACGCGTGCTCGAGCAGCCTGGCCTCCGTGCCCGACAGCGCTCCGACAGACACGGTGATCGACAGCACGCGGCGCGCCCCCTGCTCGCGAGCGATCCGCTCGACCTGCTCGATCAGGGCCTGGCAGACCGCGAGCTCATGCATGCTCGAGGATCTCGTCGAACAGCTCCCAGGACGAGCGGGCTTCCTCCTCGCTCACCTTCTGGATCGCGTAGCCGACGTGGATGAGCACGTGATCGCCCACCGCCAGCGGTTCGCCCTGCAGCATGAACAGGCTCACTTCGCGCTCGATGCCCTTCGCCTCACAGGTGGCAGCGAAGCCGTCGATGCGCTTGATCCTCATGGGTACGGCCAGGCACATTTCCAAGTCACTCCTGCGGTTTCGGATCGCTTCCTGCGCGCGAGGCTCGCAAACGCCGCACGCCTATAAAAATAGGTAATTGCCCTGAGTGCGGCTTCGCCGCCTCACGCACTATAAAGTGGCGCGCCCAGTGGAGCATAGACCACCGCGATCGTGCGGTCAGCACACTCCGATGCGACGGGCGGGGGTTCCTTGAAGAGCACACTCATCCTCGGCATCGGCAACACCCTGTTAGGTGACGAGGGCGCGGGCGTGCATGCCCTCGAACGCATCCGTGCGCTGATCGGCGACGACGACCCGGACGTCGACCTCCTCGACGGGGGCACGCTGTGCTTCATGCTGCTGCCGACGCTCGAAGCGTACCGCCGGTTGATCGTGCTCGACGCGGCGCAGCTGCACGCGGCCGCCGGCACGGTCGAGAGTTTCGAGGGCCGCGCGATGGACGAGTTCCTCGGCCGCCCGCGCCGCAGCGTGCACGAAGTCGGCCTCTGCGACCTCATGACGATGGCGCACCTGTCGGGCTGCTTCCCGCAGCAACGCGCGCTGATCGGCATCCAGCCCGAGTTCGTCGACTGGAGCGAAACCTGTTCTCCGCCGGTCGCGGCGTCGCTCGACGAAGTCGCGCGGCGTGCGGTGGACTTCGTGCGCCGCTGGGATGCCGCCGACGCGGCGAGGGCCGCGGCATGAGCCACGACGGCGCCAACGACGCATTGAAGACCATCGGGGTCAAGGTCGAGCCGACCTCGCCCGAGGAAATCGACGCCTTCACGCTCAACGTCGTGCCGTTGCTGCACGAGGTCAAGCACGCCCTGCAACGCCTGCTCGAAACCGGCGAACCGACGACGATCGACCTCGGCTCGATCCCGCTCGCACCGGGCGAGTTCGAGAAGATCGACGCCGCGCTCGGCACGGGCGAGGTGAAGGTCGCGCTCGAAGCCATGGGCCCGAGCCAGATCTACGAGACGCAGTTCAGCGGCGTCTGGCGGGTCACGCATTTCAACGCGGCCAACGAAATCGTCGGCCGCTACGTCGAAGTTTCGCGCATGCCGGAAATCCTGCTCGCGCAGGAAACCGACGTGCGTGTCGGTCTGGATCTTCTGTCTCGGAAGCTCAGCGGCGAAACCGACTGACCCGCGCCGGGCCGGCCGTTTGCCGCTGAGGATCACTCTTACTCTAGAGGGGTTCGTGGGCAATGCGCAAAGAACAAACATTGGGTGAAGTCCTGGCGGCGAACGGCGTATCGCGGCGCGGCTTCATGAAATTCGTGGCCGCGACGACGTCGCTGATGGCGTTGCCCCCGTCGATGATCGGGAAGGTCGCCCACGCGCTCGAGAACGCGAAGCGGCCGTCCGTGATCTGGCTGCCGTTCCAGGAGTGCACGGGCTGCACCGAGTCGCTGACCCGCTCGCACGCGCCTTCGCTCGAGGGCCTGATCTTCGACACCGTCTCGCTGGACTACCAGGAGACGATCATGGCCGCCGCCGGCCACCAGGCCGAGGAAGCGCTCGCCGAGACCATGAAGGCGAACTTCGGCAAGTACCTGCTCGCGGTCGACGGCTCGATCCCGACCAAGGACAAGGCCTACTCCTGCATCGGCGGCAAGAGCAACTACGACGTGTTCGTCGAGGCCGCCAAGGGCGCGGCGGCGATCGTCTGCGTCGGCACCTGCTCCTCGTTCGGCGGCATCCCTGCCGCGCTGCCCAACCCGACCGGCGCCAGGTCGGTCACCGAGGTGCTCAAGGAAGCCGGCATCGACAAGCCCGTCATCAACGTACCGGGCTGCCCGCCGATTCCGACCTCGATCACCGGCGTGCTCGCGCAGTACCTGACGTTCGGCCAGCTGCCCGAGCTCGACCACCTCAATCGCCCGAAGGCGTTCTACGGCCAGAACATCCACGACCGCTGCTATCGCCGTCCGTTCTACGAGCGCGGCGAGTTCGCCGAGACGTTCGACGACGAAGGCGCGAAGAAGGGCTGGTGCCTGTTCAAGGTCGGCTGCAAGGGCCCGGTCACCTACAACGCCTGCGCCACGGTCAAGTGGAACAACGGCGCCGGCTGGCCGGTGGAAGGCGGTCACGGCTGCCTCGGCTGCTCGGAGCCCGGGTTCTGGGACTGGGGCGGGTTCTACAAGCCGCTGTCGCAGGGCCAGTGGGGCGGGTGGAAGACGCTCGGCGTCGCCGCGGCCGCCGGCGCGGCGATCGGCCTCGCCTCGGTCGCCGTTACGCGCAGCCGCCAGGCGAAGGCACGCGAGGAGGCCAAGGTATGACGTTGCTCGAATTCGCCCGTGGGCCCGGCATGCAATGGGCCCTCGTGATCTTCCTGGTCGGAGTCGTGTGGCGCCTGGTCGGCTCGTTCCTGATCGCGCGCAGGCGTGACCTGTCGAAGCCGAAGGGCACCGCGTACGTGAAGGCC
>DASUYI010000336.1:0-4634 GCA_036377475.1 Steroidobacteraceae bacterium
CTGGACGCTGCTGGACGAGACTGGAAATGGTGGCTTAGGGGAGTTTGGTGGGCCCGCTGGGATTCGAACCCAGGACCAAGGGATTATGAGTCCCCTGCACTGACCGCTGTGCTACAGGCCCGCCGCGCCGGGATTTTACGCATTTGTTTCGCGCGGGGTGGGCCGCAACTTCAGCTCGCCGGCACCACGCGGAGAATCTGACCCTCGGGCTCGTCGGTGAGCAGATACAGCGCGCCGTCCGGGCCGTTCACGACGGTACGGATGCGCTTGCCGAGTTCCCTCTTGAACAGCCGCTCTTCATGCACGACCTTGCCGTCGCGCATCTCGAGCCGCGCGAGTTCCTTCGTCGCGAGCCCGCCGACGAACACGTTGTCCTTCCAGGCGGGAATCGCCGTGCCCGTGTAGAACGCGAGCCCGCTCGTAGCAATCGAGGGCACCCAGTGGTGCACGGGGGATTCGAGCCCCGGCGCCTCCTGCCTGTCGCTGACCTTCGCGCCCGAGTATTCGACGCCGTAGGTCACGAGCGGCCAGCCGTAATTGCGGCCGCCCAGCGTGCGGTTCAATTCGTCGCCGCCTTTTGGTCCGTGCTCGTTCGTCCAGAGCTCGCCCGTTTCGGGATGCAGCGCTGCACCCTGGATGTTGCGGTGGCCGATCGACCACAGCTCGGCGCGCGCGCCGGCCTTGCCGCGATATGGATTGTCGGCGGGAGCATTGCCGTCGCGGTCGATGCGCACGACCTTGCCGACGTCGGTGTCGAGCGGCTGCACCTTGTCGCGACCGATGTTGCGGTCGCCGAGGGTGACGAACAGCGTGCCGTCGCGACCGAAGACGAGGCGGCAGCCGAAGTGGTGGCCGCCGGTCATCGCCGGCTGCTGCTGGAAGATCACGCGCACGTCTTCGAGACCGTTGGCGCCGAGCCGGGCCCGCGCCACGGCGGTCGCGTTCTGGCCTTCGCCGCGCGGCTGCGCGAACGACAGGAATATCGTCTGGTTCTGCGCGAATGCCGGATCGAGCACGACGTCGAGCAGGCCGCCCTGCCCGGTCGTGTCGACCTGCGGCACGCCCTCGAGCGGCTCGCCGAGCGCGCCGTCCTTGCCGACGATCCGGAGCCGTCCGGCTTTCTCCGTCACGAGCGCGCGCCCGTCCGGCAGGAATGCGAGACCCCACGGGCGCTCGAGCCCTCGGGTGACCGTTTCGAGCCGGACCTTGGCCTTTTCGGTGCTGACGACTTCTGCAGCAGGTTCTGCGGCGCAGGCGCCCGTGGCGACAAGCGTCACCGCGGGAAGTAGAAGGAAGCCAGGAATGCGCCTGCCGGCGCGGGCCAATGTCGGCGACATGTCCTGCAACTCCAATGGTCCGGATCGGGGCCGCATTGTCGCAAGATGCACCCCCGCGGAGTCAGTCAGCCGTCGCCGACGCCTGCCTGCACCGCGGGGTCGGGTAACCGACCATCCGGTCCTCCCCCTGGCGGATACACGGACGGTGGATCACTCGCCGCGCAGGGTCATCGGACCCGAAGCCGACGAGGTGCCGTCGACTCGTTTCTCGTGGCGGCCCTCGATCAGGTGGTACAGCAGGTATGCGAGCCCGACACCGCCCGGGATCAGGCCGATCCAGCGGACGTCCTCGTCCGCCACGGCGCCCAGGAAGACGAAGATGCCGATGCCGATGAACAGCCAGATCATGCCCGTCAGGAGGTACCGCGGGTTGCGATTGCGCCGGAACGGGTTGAGCAATTCCTCGGGCAGGGGCTTCGGTTCGATGCCACGCTCGATCGAAGCCATGCGCTCCTTGTGCAGCGCCTCGACGATGTCGCGACGGCGCCGGTAGTCGGTGATCTGGAAGATGATGGGGATCAGCAGCGACATCACGATGGCGACGATCGGGATGAAGACGGCGACGACTTCTTCGTTCACGGCGGTGCTCCTCGGCAGATGACGGTTATATGCGGCACCGCCGTCGAAGGTTGCACGGCCCCGGCCTGCAACCTTCCGGACCGGCCCGGCGTATAAAAGGGACCATGGGCACGGCGATCGAAGGACACCTGGCCGCGGGTCGGCACGCGCGCGCCTTCGACCTGATCGTTCCCGAGTACAAGGACCGGGTGTTCCGGCTCGCCTGGACGATCCTGAAGGACCGGGCCGCCGCCGAGGACGCCACACAGGAGACGCTCGTGCGGGTCTGGAAGGCGCTGCCCGGGTTCGACGGCCGGGCGCAACTCGGCACCTGGATCTACGCGATCACGCGGAACACCTGTCTCATGGAATTGCGCAAGCGCCGTCCGACCGTCTCGTTCGACGACCCGGATTCGCACGAGGCCCAGGCCGCCGCAGCCTCGATCGCGACCGGACCGGCCGGCGATCCCGAACTCGACAACCTGCTGCGGCTCCTGGAGACGCTGCCGGCGAACCAGCAGGAAGCCGTGCGGTTGTTCTACCTCGAGGATCGGTCCTACGAGTCGGTCGCCGACGTGCTCGGCATGCCGCTCGGCACGGTCAAGAATCTGTTGTTTCGCGCGCGCAAGAACCTGGCCGCGCGGGTGCGCCCCGAACAAGAAGTGGAGGCTGCATGAACACCGACCTGGCCTGCGCGAGCCTCGGGCCCTGCGAGGAATACGAATTCGAACTCGTCGAATTGATCGACGGCGCGCTGGCGCCGGACCGGGAAAACGTTGTGCGGCAGCACCTCGACGGCTGCGCGCGTTGCCGCGGGTTCGAACGACAGATGCGCGCAGTGGACGCATCGCTTGCCGCGGCCTTGCCTCGTGTGCAGCTTTCGCCCGGGTTCGAGGCACGGCTCGACGCGCGCATCGCCCAGGTCTCGCGCCCGCAGAATCACGAGTCGGCGCGGGCCCAGGCGGAGCAGGAATACCGCGGCGCGATGGCTGCGCTGCGTCGCGGCCTCGCCTGGCGCACGACGCTGAACGCGATCGCAACGTCGGCCGTGGTCGGGACCCTCGCGCTCGGGATCATGACGACCCTCCCGTACGTGTCGAACGCGCTGGGTCTCGGACTGCCGCTCCATCGGACCTGGAGCTTCGGGGTGGGCGCGATCGCGCTCGCGGGCGGCCTGCTCGCCGCCCGTGGCGTGCGCCACGGGGCACCGTCGCCCTTCGCCTGATCTGGCGACTCGACGATCAGACCTTGCGCGTCCAGCCCTGAGTGTCCGGCGCCTCGCCGTTCTGGATCGCGACGAGCGCCGCACGCAGCTTCTGCGTCACGGGCCCGACGTCGCCGTTGCCGACCTTGACCTCGGTGCCGTCGTTCAGCACCAGCGTGCCGACGCCCGCGAGCACCGCGGCCGTGCCCGAGAGCGCCGCTTCGCCGTTCTTGACCCAGTCGAGCATCTCGCGGATGTCGAATACGCGCTCCTCGACCTTGAACCCCATCGAACGCGCCATCGACAGCAGCGAGTCGCGCGTCACGCCGTGCAGGAACGTCGAGTCGAGGCTGCGCGTGAGGATGTGACCCTCCCGGATCAGCAGGAAATTGGCGGCGCCCGTCTCCTGCACCGAGCCGTTCGGACAGAACAGCACCTGGTCGATGCCGAACTTCTGCTTTGCCGCGAGCGTCGGGCCCATCGCGGCCGCATAGTTGCCGCCCGTCTTCACCACGCCGAGGTGCTCGGCTGTACGGTGACGCTGGTCCTCCACGTAGATCCGCAGCGGCTTCATGCCGCCCGCGAAGTAATCCCACACAGGGCTCGCGAGCACGACGAGCGTCGCCTCGTTCGACGGCTGCGACGCCGCGCCGATGTTGGGCATGGTGCCGAACAGCACGGGTCGCATGTACAGCGCGCCGGGCGGCTCCGGCACCTGCGCGCGGTTCCGGTCGATCGTCTCGAGGATCATCTTCTCGAGCTGCGTCGCGTCCGGCACCGGCAGGCTCAACAGCTGCGCGCTCTGGCGCAGCCGCGCGACGTGCCGGTCCATGCGGAAGACGTGGATGCTGCCGTCAGCCCAGCGGTAGGCCTTGAAGCCTTCGAAACACGTGCTCGCGTAATGCAGCACGTGCGCGGCCGGGTGCATCGGCAGCGGTGCGACGGGGACGACCTTGTCCACGCTCCAGGCGCCGTTGGCATAGGTGGCGATGCTCATCTGCTCGGCGAGCACCGTGCCGAAGGCCGGACGCGCTTGCGGGTTGGTCGTCATGGTCGTCTCGGGAGTGCGGAGGGTCGCGCTGTTTGCGTTCATGGTGTTGCCTGGTCCGTCAGTTTAGCCGGGGATGAAGATCGTCGCCGGGTGCTCGAGCAGGTCCTTGAGCGCGAGGATCATCGCCGCGGCGTCGTAGCCGTCGACGAAGCGGTGATCCCAGGACGACGACAGGTTCATGATGCGGCGGATCGCCACGGCGCCGTCCATCACGACGGGGCGTTCGATCGCCTTGTTGACGCCGATGATGCCCATCTCTGGCGCGTTGATGATCGGCGTCGAGACGATGCCACCCATCCTGCCGAGGCTCGTGACGGTGATCGTCGAGCCGGAGAGTTCCTCGCGCGTCGCCTTGCCGCCGCGCGCCGCCTCTGAGACGCGCCGGATCTCGTCGGACAGGTTCCAGAGCGTGCGCGCCTCGGCGTGACGCACGACCGGTACCTTGAGGCCATCGGGTGTCTGGGTGGCGATGCTCATCTGCTCG
>DASUYI010000337.1:0-2880 GCA_036377475.1 Steroidobacteraceae bacterium
ATGCATCGTTCGTCCCCACGCTCAGGTCGTGGACTACGGCGTCCACAGGTCGAAAACTGTCAAGATCAAAACGCGTGGACCCGTCGTCGCCGAACGCCGAATCGAGGGCGCCATCCGCCAGCAACCGCACGACCGTCGGGCCGGCGAGACCTTCCCGATGGTGTCCTGCGACGAAGATCTTGCCGGATGAGCCGACCGCCAGCGCGGAGATCGAATCCAGCACTTCGGCCACGACGTCGGTGCGGAACGTCGGGTCGGGCACGCCGTCGGGCAGCAAGCGCACGAGACGCGCGGCCGAGCCGCCGACGAGCAGCTTGCCGTCGTCCTGCAACGCGAGCGCGTTGCACGTCGCCAAGCCGGCGAACTGGACGCCGTCGCCGCCGAATGCACCATCGGTCAGCCCGGATTCGGTCAGGGCCAGCACGGCACAGACGGGCCGCGGTCCGGGTTCGAGCGTCGGTGACGCGTTGGCCATGACGCGATAGGCGCCGGTCGCGGTGCGTTCGATTTTCGGGTGCGAGGGTGCACCGAGGCCCTGCAAGAAGATCCCGCCGGTGCCGAAGGAGTCATCGAGCGCGCCTTCCGGCTCGAGGCGCGCGACCACCACACCCATGCCGCGACGTCCCGCGACCACGATGCGGTCGTCGGGCTCCACGAGGATCGACGTACCCGACTCACTGGCCACTGAGCTGTCGGGAAGAGTGAACTCCCCACCGGTCGCGAAGCTCGTGTCGAGCGACCCGTTCGGCAGCAATCGGACGACCTTGAGCCGGTGGCTGCCGTCGAGCCTGGAACGTCCGATCGCCACGATCTTGCCGTCCGACTGTCGGGCCGTGTCGAAGAACATCGTGCTGCCCAGCGCCGGGTCCGCGAACGAGGCATCGGGCGACCCGTCCGGCTCCAGCAGGCCGACCGTGTCCAGGAAGTCGCAGACGTAGTAGCCGCAGTAGTAGTCACCGCCGCCGAACAGGACGGACTCGTCGTCACCGACCTCCACCGACCAGAGCGTGTACGCACCGAAACCCGACAGTCGGCCGACGTCGCCGAATGTGGGATCGAGGTCCCCCGCCGCGCCCCGCGCTTCATCCCCGGCCATTCCAGCGGCTGCGATTGCCGTGACCGAGGCCGCAAGGACCCGGCTGCGCGGCGACCGCTCTTTCGCGCGGCAGTCGTCCACCGGGGTGCGTGGTGCGAACCCCACCAAGCGCACCAAGGGTGAGTTCCCGCCCGAAACGGTGTGTGTCATGACCGTGCTCCCTGCGCAGGCAACGTTGTTTCGCGCGGGTCTCGGCCCGCCTGGACGGTAATTTGCGCCGACGGGGTCCGGAAGTCATGAAATCATCTGAAGAAAGCTGAGCGTTGCCGGTCGATCAGGCCTCCTCCTCGTCGCGCAACCGCCAGCCGTTCACGATCAGGTACAGGGACGGGATGATCACGAGCGTCAGGATCGTTGCCGACACCATGCCACCGACCATCGGCGCCGCGATGCGCCGCATCACGCCCGAGCCCGTGCCCCCGCCCCACATGATCGGCAGGAGGCCGACGATGATCGTGATCACGGTCATGAGCTTCGGACGCAGCCGCAGCAGCGCACCCTCGATGATCGCCTCGCGCAACTCCTGCCGGGTCGGCGGGCGCGACTCGGCCGCGGCCCGCGCACGCCGCTCGGCCCAGGCGTGCTCGAGGTACATGACCATCACCACGCCGGTTTCGGCCGCGACGCCGGCCAGCGCGATGAAACCGACGGCCGCGGCGATCGACAGGTCGTAATCGAGCAGGTAGAGCAGCCAGATGCCGCCCACCAGCGCGAACGGCAGCGCGAACAGGATCAGCGCGACGTCGCGGCCGTTGCGGAAATTGAGGTACAGCAGCAGGACGATGATCGCGAGCGTCGCGGGCACGACGATCTTGAGCCGTTCGACCGCGCGCTCGAGGTACTCGTACTGGCCCGACCAGCTCAGGCTGTAGCCCGCCGGCAGTTCCAGCTGGCCGGCAATCTTCGCTTTCGCCTCCGCGACGAACCCGCCGAGGTCGCGCCCCTGCAGGTCGACGAACACCCATCCCGACGGCCGTGCGTTCTCGCTGCGGATCATGCCGGGCCCGTCGGCGATGTCGACACGCGCCACGTCCTGCAGCGTCACGTTCGCACCGGTCGGCGCGACGATCGGCAGCTGCCGCAGCTTTTCGAGCGAATCGCGGAAGTCCTGCGGGTACCGCAGGTTGATCGGGTACCGCTCGAGGCCTTCCACGGTGTAGCTCACCGTCATGCCGCCCACGGCGCTGCCGACGATGTCCTGCACGTCCTTGATGTTGAGCCCGTAGCGCGCAGCGGCGACGCGATCGATGTCGATGTCGACGTAGCGACCGGTCGCCGTGCGCTCGGCGTACACCGACGTCGTGCCGGGCACCTGTCGCACGATCGCCTCGATCTTCTGGCCGAGGTCCTGGATGGTCTGCAGGTCCGGGCCCATGATCTTGATGCCGACCGGCGTGCGGATGCCGGTGGCGAGCATGTCGATGCGGGTCTTGATCGGGTAGCCCCAGGCATTCGACATGCCCGGAAACTTCACCAGCGCGTCGAGCTCGGCCTTGAGCTTCTCGGGTGTCATGCCGGGGCGCCACTGGTCACGCGGCTTGAGCATGACCGTCGTCTCGAACATCTCGATCGGCGCCGGATCGGTGGCGCTCTCCGCACGCCCCGCCTTGCCAAAGACGCGCTCGACTTCGGGCACGGTCTTGATCAGCCGATCGGTCTGCTGCAGCAGCGCACGGGCCGCGTCCGTCGAGAGCCCGGGAAGTGTCGTGGGCATGTACAGCAGGTCGCCTTCGTCGAGCTCCGGCATGAACTCGGTGCCGAGCTGCGAGGCGGGCCAGAGCGTC
>DASUYI010000338.1:0-3346 GCA_036377475.1 Steroidobacteraceae bacterium
CGCGAGTTCGGCGTTGATCGCGGCGGCCTGTTCGCGACTCTCGCGGTTCGTCTGCGCCGACGCCGGCGGCGTCCACGCGGCGGCGAGGACGCCGGCGACGAGCGTCACGACGACGACGACACGCATCATGCGCGCACCACCTCGATCGGGAAGGTCTTGTGCCGCAGCTTGTTGACGACGCGGTCGTTGACGCGGCCCGCCAGCTGGCCACACGCGGCATCGATGTCGTCGCCGCGCGTGCGGCGGACCGTGGCGATCACGCCGCCCTTGATCAGCAGGTCGCGGAACCGGTCGATCGCTTCCTCGCTCGAGCGCTTGAAGCGCGTGCCCGGGAACGGATTGAACGGGATCAGGTTCACCTTGGCCGGGCGGCCACGCAGCAGGCCCGCGAGCTCGCGCGCGTGCTCGGGCTTGTCGTTGTAGCCGTCGAGCATGACGTACTCGAACGTGACGCTGCGCGCGTTCTGCTTCTCGACGTAATGCCAGCAGGCTTCGAGCAGTTCCTTGATCGGATGCCGACGGTTGATCGGCACGATCTCGCTGCGGAGTTCGTCGTTCGGCGCATGCAACGAGACCGCGAGCGCGACATTGGTCTCGTCGGCGATCCGGTACATCTGCGGCACCAGCCCCGACGTGCTCACGGTGACGCGCCGGCGCGAGAGGTCGAGCCCGAGGTCGTCCATCATGATCTCGGCCGCGGGCACGACGCTGCGGTAGTTCGCGAGCGGTTCACCCATGCCCATGAACACGACGTTGGTGATCACGCGGTCGCCGTCCGGCGAGTAGCCGAGTTCCCGGTTCGCGAGCCAGACCTGGCCCGCGATTTCCGCGGTCGTCAGGTTGCGGTTGAAGCCCTGCGCGCCGGTCGAGCAGAACTGGCAGTCCATCTGGCAGCCCACCTGGCTCGAGATGCACAGCGTGCCGCGGCCGGGTTCGGGGATGAACACCATTTCGATCGCCTGCCCGCCCTCGAACCGCAGGGCCCACTTGCGCGTGCCGTCGGCCGAGACCTGCGAGCCGAGGATCTCCGGCGCGCGGATCTCGGCGATTGCGGCGAGACGACGACGGAAGTCCTTGCCGAGGTCCGTCATGGCCTCGATGTCGCCCTCGGCGCGCTTGTAGATCCACTTGAACAGCTGGCGGGCGCGGAAGGGCTTCTCGCCCATCGCGACGACGAACGCCTCCAGCCCGGACCGCGTGAGGCCCAGGAGGTTCGTGCGCTCGGTGCTCGTCGCCGTCGTTTCGCTCGTCATGTCGGTTTGGACCACGCGCCGCGGGCCGAGTGCGCAGCACTCAGCGCGGGCAAAGCTCCGTTTCGGAGAAGAAGAATGCGACTTCGCGCGCGGCATTCTCGAGGCTGTCGGAACCGTGCACGACGTTGGCCTCGATGCTGTCGGCGAGGTCGGCGCGGATCGTGCCGGGGGCCGCCTTCTTCGGATCGGTCGCGCCCATGATGTCGCGATTCCTCGCGACCGCGTTCTCGCCCTCGAGCACCTGCACCACGACCGGCCCCGACGTCATGTACGCGCAGAGGTCCTTGAAAAACGGACGCTCGCGGTGCACGCCGTAGAACGCCTCGGCCTGGGCCCGGCTCAGGCACATCATGCGGGCAGCGATGATGCGCAGACCGGCCTTTTCGAAGCGGTTGCAGACGTCGCCGATGACGTTCTTGCGGACTCCATCCGGTTTGACGATGGAAAGCGTGCGTTCGAGGGACATTCAGGATCCTTGGGGGCTTGTGGACTGAGCGGGGCGACCCGCCGCGGGAAGCGAAGACGCGGCGCCGGACAGCCGCCCGCGGCGACGCGGACCGGTGCCGGCACCGACCAAAAACGTAACGGCGAAGTATACCGGGCCGCGCCCGCCCGGCCAAGAAATCGCAGCCCCGACGAGGGTTTAGGTTCCCTAGACGTTAAAGCTTTCGCCGCAGCCGCATTCGCCCTTGACGTTCGGGTTGCGGAAGCGGAAGGCCTCGTTGAGACCGGTGCGGACGAAGTCGATCTCGGTGCCGTCGACGAACTTGAGCGCCTCGCGGTCGACCACCACCTTGACGCCGGCCTCCTCGAACACCACGTCGTCGGCGCCGACCTGGTCGGCGTAGCTCACGACGTACGCATACCCGGAGCACCCGGTCTGCTTGATGCCGAGGCGCAGGCCAATGCCCTTGCCCCGACTCGACATGAACGTGCGGACACGCTCGGCGGCGGACGGGGTCAACGAAATGCTCATTCGAATGGGTCCTCCAGGACGGCCCAGATTCTACACGGTCGACCGGGCGTGGCCGGCCCAGTTCCGGGCGGCCTCGTGCACGGCGTCCTGAAGCGTGAGCAATCGACCAAATTTGGCCGCCGGGACCTCGAGTTCGCGCGCGGCCTCCTGCCAGTCCCAGCCGGCGAGCTGCTCACGGCTCCAGCCCCGGGCCTGCTCGGTCAGCCACGACGCCGCAGCGAGCAGGTGGGGACAGCCGAACGCGACGAACGTGGCCTCGGCGATCCGGTCGTTCTCGATCGCGAACTCGAGCTCGACCTCGGCGCCCTGGTCACGGTGGCCCGCCCTGCCCTTCGTCGTGTGCCGGGACGACGCCAGCCGGCCGGCGCCTGCCAGCGTATGCAGACGCCGGTAGACCTCGGCGGAATAACGCGAGTCGTCCGCCGGTGCGGGTGGCGCCTCGCTGCCGCGCGGCCGGCACTCACGCAGCCGCAGAACTTCCGCGCGGATGCGCCCGGCGGCATAGTCGACGTCGTCGTCCGTGGTGAACCGGCCCAGGCTCAGGCGCAACGAACTCTGCGCGAGACGGTCGCTGCGACCCAGCGCACGCAGCACGTACGACGGCTGCGCGTGCGTGCTCGCACAGGCGGATCCCGACGAGACCGCGAGATCGCAGAGCGCGAGCAGCAGCGATTCGCCTTCGACGCCGTCGATCGACAGGCTCAGGATCCCCGCGACGCGTCGCACCGGGTCGCCGTTCAGCAGCACGCCCGGCAGGTCCTGCAGCGCCCGCCACAGCCGCTCGCGCAGCGCCGCGATGCGCGGCGCGTCATCGACCATCTCGGCGCGCGCGATCCGGCAGGCTGCGCCCATGCCGACGATCTGGTGGGTCGGCAACGTGCCCGAGCGCAGTCCGCGCTCCTGGCCGCCGCCGAACTGCAGCGGCACGAGGCCGATGCGGGGCTCGCGCCGCACGCAGAGCGCGCCCACGCCTTTGGGCCCATGCACTTTGTGCGCCGTGAGCGACAGCAGGTCGATACAGTCCCGCCGCACGTCGAGGTCGAGCTTGCCGGCGCTCTGAGCGGCGTCGACGTGCAGCAGCACGCCACGCTCGCGACAGATCCGGCCCACGGCGGCG
>DASUYI010000339.1:0-3326 GCA_036377475.1 Steroidobacteraceae bacterium
GTCGGGTCAGGCCGACAACTCCATCGTCATCCACAACGCGCGCGAACACAACCTGCGCAGCATCGACGTCGAGATTCCGCGCGAGGCGTTCACCGTCGTCACCGGCGTCTCCGGCTCCGGCAAGTCCACGCTCGCGTTCGACATCGTGTTCAACGAGGGCCAGCGGCGCTACCTCGAGTCGCTCAACGCCTACGCGCGCCAGTTCGTGCAGCCCGCAGCGCGCCCCGACGTCGACGCGATCTTCGGCATCCCGCCGACGGTTGCGATCGAGCAGCGCACGAGCCGCGGCGGTCGCAAGAGCACCGTGGGCACGCTGACGGAGGTGCACCACTTCCTGCGACTGCTGTACGTGAAGCTGGGGACGCAATACTGTCCCGACTGCCAGGTACCGATCGAGCCGCAGAGCGCCGATTCGATCGCGGCGCTGCTGCTGCGCGAGGCGCGCGGCCGGCGCATCGAACTGCTGGCGCCGCTCGTGATCGCGCGCAAGGGGTTCTACACCGACCTCGCAAAGTGGGCGGCCGCGAAAGGCTTCGCCGAATTGCGCGTGGACGGCGCGATGCTGCCCACCGGGAAATGGCCGAGGCTCGACCGCTTCCGCGAGCACACGATCGAGTTGCCGGTCGCCACGGTCAAGGTCGCGCCCGAGACTGAAGCGGCGCTGCGCGAGGCGCTCGATCGGGCGCTCGGGTTCGGCAAGGGTGTCGCGCACGTGGTCGATCGCGGCCGGACGCGCGTGTTTTCGACCAGACGCGCCTGCCCCTCCTGCGCGCGGAGCTTCGCGGAGCCCGATCCGCGCATGTTCTCGTACAACTCAAAGCACGGCTGGTGCGAGGACTGCTTCGGCACCGGCCTGCAGATCAGCGGCTTCGACGAGGAACAGTCGGGCGAGGAAGTCTGGTGGAACGAGTGGTTCGAGGGCGAGGCAGGTGCCTGCGAAAGCTGCGATGGCCGGCGCCTGAATCCAGTCGCGCTCAACGTGCGCTTCAAGGGTCGCTCCATTGCGGACCTGTCGGCGTTGCCGGTCGAGCAGGCGCTCGGGTTCTTCGAGACGCTGGAGCTCGACGGCCGCGAAAGCGAGATTGCGCGCGACCTCCGCGCCGAGGCGGGATCGCGCCTCTCGTTCCTGCGCGACGTCGGTCTCGGCTACCTCTCGCTCGACCGCTCGGCGCCGACGCTTTCGGGCGGTGAGGCGCAGCGCATCCGCCTCGCCGCACAGCTCGGTTCGAACCTGCAGGGCGTGTGCTACGTGCTCGACGAACCGACGATCGGCCTGCACCCGCGCGACAATCGCATCCTGCTCGA
The DNA here is from genome assembly GCA_036377475.1 of Steroidobacteraceae bacterium. Taxonomy (GTDB): domain Bacteria; phylum Pseudomonadota; class Gammaproteobacteria; order Steroidobacterales; family Steroidobacteraceae; genus RPQJ01. The sequence continues at coordinate 1,306 of DASUYI010000339.1, forward strand.
CTCGCTCGAGCGACTCGGCCGGAAGGGCAACACGCTGCTCGTCGTCGAGCACGACGAGGAGACGATCCGGCGAGCGGACCACCTTCTCGACCTCGGGCCCGGCGCCGGCACGCGCGGCGGCACGGTCGTCGGCGAGGGCCGCGTCGCCGACCTGATCGCGTCGCCCGACTCGGTGACCGGCCGGTTTCTCGCGAACCCGCTGCGCCACCCGCTCGTGACGCGACGGCCGGTCAGCCGTTCGACGCCGAGCCTCGTCGTGCGCGGCGCGACCCTGCACAACCTTCGCCTCGCGCGGGCGCGTTTCCCGCTCGACCGGCTCACGGTCGTCACCGGCGTGTCCGGTTCGGGCAAGTCGACGCTCGCGCGCGACGTGCTGCATGCGAACATGTACGCGCGCACGTCGCAGGCCGGCCGGCGCAGGGCGCCACCCTGGGTGGGCTGCGACGTCATCGAGGGCGCCGAGGCGATCGCGCGTGTGCTGGAGGTCGACCAGACGCCGATCGGCAAGACGCCACGTTCCTGCCCGGCGACTTACGTGGGTTTCTGGGACGACGTGCGCAAGCTCTTCGCCGCGACCACCGACGCCCGCGTGCGCGGCTACGGGCCCGGACGTTTTTCGTTCAACACGGCCGGCGGCCGCTGCGAGGCCTGCGAAGGGCAGGGCGTCCAGACCATCGAGATGAGCTTCCTGCCCGACGTAAAGGTGCTCTGCGACGTCTGCGGCGGCCGGCGCTTCAACGCCGAGACGCTGGCGGTCACGTACCGCGACCGGAGTGTCGGCGACGTGCTCGCGATGAGCGTCGACGACGCGGCGCCGTTCTTCGAGGCGCACGCGCGGATCCACCACGCGCTCACGCTGCTGCAGGACGTGGGTCTCGGCTACCTCACGCTGGGGCAGCCGAGCCCGACCCTCTCGGGCGGCGAGGCGCAACGGATCAAGCTCGTCACCGAACTCGCCCGGCTGCGGCCGAGCCGCGAGACGTCCCTGCGCACGCTGTACGTGCTCGACGAGCCGACCGTCCGCCTGCACATGGCCGACGTCGAAAAGCTGATCCGCGTGCTGCACCGCCTGGTCGAGGCCGGCAACACGGTGGTCGTGATCGAGCACAACCTCGACGTGATCGCCGAGGCCGACTGGGTGAGCGACCTCGGGCCCGAAGGGGGAGCGGGCGGCGGTCGTATCGTCTGTGAAGGACCGCCCGAGCAACTGGCGGCGAAACCGCGGGCCTCGCACACGGCGTCCGTGCTCGCCGAATTCCTGGCTGAGCGCAGCGCCGGTCACTGACGCCTCGCTCGGTCCGGCCGCGGTGCAAGCTGTCGGAACGACCGGCACCGATGCGATCGTCGCAATCAGTGTTGCATCGGAATCGCCGGATCCGGGATGAAGCCTCCGCGCTTCGTCACGGGCAGGTGCGAGCCATTCGATCGGCCATGCATGACACCGGCTGGCGATTATTCCGGATTGGCACGGGCATCAATTGGGAATCCACTATCCGCTACCGGTCGACAGCGAGCTTGCTTCGACTTCGCCGGGGCAACCCGCCGGTCGCCGGCCCATCAACATCTCGATCATTAGTCAGGGGGCTACCATGTTCCGCTTTGAGCGTACGGCTACCGTAAAGCACGCGGCCGAAGTTCCGGCGGCTGTGCAGTTCGCCACCGAAGTGACCGCGTACCTGAACAAGCGACACGACCTGAACATGAAGTTCGGCGTCGAGTTGTTCGGCGCTCCGAAAATCCACTGGTACTACGACGTCGAAAGCCTCGACGATTCGGCCAAGCTCGACGCGACCCTGCTCAAGGACCGCGACTACGAGAAGATGCTCAAGGACAGCGAGGACCTGTGGATCGACGAGAGCATGCACGACACGATCGTGCGCCTCTCGTGACGTGATTCTTTCAGCCCGGACGTGAACGCGAGCGCGCCGAGGGCGCGCTCGTTCGTCTGAAGCAGACCTCGCTCAGACATCGATTCCGTAAGCCTTGCGCACTTCCTCCGCCAGGATCGCGATGCCGGCGCG
>DASUYI010000340.1:0-2176 GCA_036377475.1 Steroidobacteraceae bacterium
GCGCTGATGGGACGCGCCTCCGCGTGCGTACGCAACGTCCTCGAGCCGCGACTGGCGGCCGCCGCGCAACAGGCGCTCGGCGCCCTTGAACGCGCATTGCTCACGCTCGAAAGCCACCGCGAGCAGGAGGTGCTGCAGGCCGGCGCCCGCCGCCTGGCGCTCACGCTGGCGCGGGCGCTGCAGCTGACTCTGCTCTGCGAGCACGCTCAGTGGATGCTCGATCACGGCGGCGATCGTCGCGGCTACGCGGCGGCGTTGCGCTATGCGCGTCACCCCGTCGACCTGATGACCGAGACCGATCTGGACGCCGACCGGCTGCTGCTCGGTTGAACGTCACCTCTCCCGCGACGGCGACAGAGGCCGGGTCGTAGACGGCGCGTCGCTCCGCGCCATCTTCCCCTCCGACCGGCGTCGGGAGTACAACCGCCACGAGTTCACGCTGATTCGGGGGAAGCAGCATGACGCAAGCGCCGACCGAGGCATCGCAGCCGGAGCCCGTACCGCCCTCCGCCACCGCCGCGGAGCCGGACGCGCTGCCATTCGTCGCGCCGTGCCGCACGCTGGCGCCGACCGCGCCCTTCGGGTGGTTGCGGCTGGCGTGGCGCGACTTTCGGGCCGCGCCGCGGCAGAGCCTCACCTACGGCGGCGTCGTGGTCGTGCTGAGCTGGGCGCTCGCGTACGTGACGATGCGCTGGGGCGGGTACTGGGAACTGCTGGCGCTGGTTTCGGGCTTCATCCTGGTTGCGCCGCTCGTCGCGGTGGGCACCTACTCGATCAGCGAGCAGCTCGAACGCGGCGTGCGGCCGTCGCTGCGCCGCTGCTTCGTCGAGGAACGGCGCGCGTTCGGCAACCTGATGGTCTTCGCCCTGATGCTGATGGTCGTGTTCCTGGTCTGGTGGCGCGCCGCCTCGGCGATCCACATCTTTTTCCCGGTCGACATGGCGGCGCCCGACTGGCGCGACTACCTGCAGTTCTTCGGCATCGGCAGTGCCGTCGGTTCGCTGTTCGCGCTGATCGTGTTTGCGACCGCGGCGTTCTCGCTGCCGATGCTGGTCGATCGCGAGGTCGACTCGATCACCGCGGCGGTCACGAGCGTCAACGCCGTGCTGCGCAACAAGCCCGCGATGGCGGTCTGGGCCACGATGATCGTGCTGGCGGTGGCGCCCGGGTTCGCGTTGCTGCTGATCGGTCGCGAGCGGGGCGCGGCGCTGGTGATGGTGCTGCTCGGGTTTACGCTGCCGCTGATCGGCCACGCCACCTGGCACGGCTACCGGGCGACGGTGGACGCCTCACGCTGGCCTCGCAACGAGCACATCGACAGCTGACGCCGTGCGCGGACGGGTGGCCCGGCGGGCGCCAACACTCAACTTCAGACCGTGCTCACCTTGCGGTGATCGCCGTCGTCTTGTCCTGCTGCCGTCGCCGCAACAGCGACGCGGGCCCCACGGCACGCGCCACGCGACGCGTGCGACGCTTGAGGACGTAATCCTTGCCGCAGTACCAGCAGGTCTCGGCGTCGTCGCGCAACGGCGTGGTCTGGCAATGTGGGCAGCGTCGCTTCATGAGGTCGTCCTCCCGACGAAGGGGACCGATTCTGCCGCGCGAGCGCGGACACGAAAGTCAGACGATGACTACAACCGGGCGAGAAATTCTTGATTGAGTCTCAAGCGCGCGGTGGTACGCGCGCTCATGCGGCCCGACACGTTGCCCGAAGTCCCCGGGCCGCGGCGGGCGACCCGTACGTCGATTCCCACGCGGGTTCGGTTCGCCCCGGGCGGGTTCGTTCGCGGAGTCGTTCGATCGTGATGGTCGTATCCATGGACCGAACGTACCGAAAGCGGCCGCAGGCAGGCACGGGCGCGCGTATTCGAGCGCGCTCGCGGCCGGCGCCCTGCGTTGCCGCGGACTAGCCGGCGAGCGACAGCACGAGCTTGCCGACGTGCGTGCTCGACTCCATGACGCGGTGAGCGTCCGCGGCCTGCGCGAGCGGATACACCGCGTGGACGACCGGCGCGATGCGGCCCGCATCGAGCAGCGGCCAGACGTGACGGCGCAGCTCCGCGGCAATGGCTCCTTTCTGCGCCGTCGTACGCGGGCGCATGGTCGAGCCCGTGATGGTCAGGCGCTGGCGCATGACCAGCAGCAGGTCGAGTCGATCCACGACCGCGCCTTGCTG
>DASUYI010000341.1:0-2829 GCA_036377475.1 Steroidobacteraceae bacterium
ATTCGGAGTGTCCCTATTTTTCCGTCGCAGCGGCCCGGGCCTGCAGGGCCTGCAGCACGGGCGGCGTCCTGGGCCGAACGCCACGCCAGAGTTCGAACGCGTCGGCCGCCTGCTCCACGAGCATGCCCCAGCCCTGCGCAACCACGCCTGCGCCGCACTGTCCCGCCCACTGCGTGAAGGGCGTCTCGCCCACGCCGTAGGCCATGTCGTAGCACGTGGTGGTCGGCCCGACTGCGCTCGCCGCGATCGGCGGCAACTCGCCCTTGAGACTCGCCGAGGTCGCGTTGACGATCAGGTCGAACGGCGCCTCACGGGCCACCGCATCGAACGACCCGGCCACTACGCGACCGAGGTGCGCGAACTCGCGGACGAGTTCCGCGGCGCGCTCCGGCGTTCGATTGGCGATCAGCAACGTGGACGGCTCGAGCCCGAGCAGTGGGGCGAGCGCGCCGCGGGCGGCCCCGCCAGCGCCCAGCATCAGGATCCGTGGGGTGCGCAGGCGCACATTCAGATTCTGTCGCAGGTCCGTGAGCAGCCCGGCGCCGTCGGTGTTGTCGCCGACCAGTTCGTGCTCGCGGCGGACGATCGTGTTGACCGCATCGGCCAGCTGCGCGCGGGGCGTGAGTGCGTTGACGAGGTCGGCCGCCGCCCGCTTGTGCGGCAGCGTCACGTTGCACCCGCGCCCGTCCTGGTCGAAGAAGAACTCGAGCACGTCGTGGCGGAACCGGTCCGGCGTGACCTCGCGCAACCGATAGGTCATGTCCTGGCCCGTCTGCCGTGCGAACAGGCCGTGGATGAACGGCGACCAGCTGTGGCGGACCGGGAAGCCGAAGAGGCAGTAAGCGTCGGACATGGGAGTGTCTAGCGGATAGTGTCTAGCGGTTAGTCAGAAGGCGCGGCGCGCCATTCCGACTGGACACTAGACACTAGACACTGATCACTTCTCATTGAGCCAGCGGCTCGCCTTCAGCGCAAAGTACGTCAGGATGCCGTCGGCACCCGCACGCTTGATGCAGGTCAGCGCCTCGAGCACCACGGCACGCTCGTCGAGCCAGCCGTTCTGCGCGGCGGCCATCAGCATCGCGTACTCGCCGCTCACCTGGTAGACGAACGTGGGCGCGCCGAAGCGATCCTTCACGCGCCGCACGATGTCGAGGTACGGCATCCCGGGCTTCACCATGACCATGTCGGCGCCTTCGTCGAGGTCGAGCTGCACTTCGCGCAGCGCCTCGTCCGAGTTGGCCGGGTCCATCTGGTAGGTGTACTTGTTGCCCTTGCCGAGGTTGCCGGCCGAGCCGACTGCATCGCGGAACGGCCCGTAGAAGCTCGAGGCGTACTTGGCCGAGTACGCGAGGATGCGCGTGTAGATGTGGCCGTCGGCCTCGAGGGCGTCGCGCAACGCGCCGATGCGTCCGTCCATCATGTCCGAGGGCGCGACGACGTCCGCGCCCGCCTCGGCGTGCGACAGGGCCTGCTTCACGAGCGCCTCGACGGTGACGTCGTTCAGCACGTAGCCCGTGTCGTCGATGATTCCGTCCTGGCCGTGCGTCGTGAACGGGTCGAGCGCGACGTCGGTGACGACACCGAGTTCCGGCACGGCCTGCTTGATGGCCCGTACCGCGCGCTGCGCGAGCCCGTCGGGGTTCCAGGCTTCGCGCGCGTCGAGACTCTTGGCTTCTGGCGGCGTGACCGGGAACAATGCCATCGCCGGCACGCCGAGCCGTCCGCACTCTTCGGCTTCACGGACGAGTTCGTCGATCGTCACGCGCTCCACGCCGGGCATCGACGGCACGGCGACCCGCTGCTTCGAGCCTTCCATCACGAAGACCGGGTAGATGAAGTCGCTCGCGGTCAGCGTCGTCTCGCGCATCATCCGGCGCGAGAAATCGTCGCGGCGCATGCGCCGCATGCGGACGCGCGGGAACTGGCCGGGGGTCTGGGGGTGGCTCATGGACTCAGGCTGGAGGCCGGGGATGGAGCTTTATACCCGAGGGCCTCCGGTGCGGAAAGAACGCAAAAGCCGCAGTCGGACGGGCAGAATGGTCACCAGGAGGACCGCGCCGTGGCGACCAGGACCGCAAGTAAGTCGAAGAAAAACAAGGCTGATCGCACCGTGCGGGCCTCGCGGCCCACGCCCGCCAAGGCACGGCCGAAACGTCCGCAACCGAAACCCGTCACCGAGCAGGCGAGCGGTGTTGCACCGGACGATCGGCCGCGCTGTGGCTGGTCTTACGCCGGCATGAGCCGCGAGTACGTCGACTACCACGACTCCGAATGGGGCGTGCCGGTGCGCGACGACCGCAAGCTGTTCGAGTTCCTGGTGCTCGAGGGCGCGCAGGCGGGCTTGAGCTGGTCGACCATCCTGCGCAAGCGGCCGGGATATCGCGAAGCGTTCGCGGACTTCGAGGTGGAGCGCGTCGCGCGGTTCGACGCCCGCAAGGTCGAGCGTCTGATGCGGTTCGACGGGATCGTCCGCAATCGCCTGAAGATCCGGTCAGCGATCACGAACGCGCGCTGCTTTATCAAGGTGCAGGACGAGTTCGGGAGCTTCGCCGACTACAGCTGGGCGTTCGTGGGCGGGCGGCCCATCGTCAACGCGTGGGCGGACATGGGGCAGATCCCGGCGACCTCTTCCGTGTCCGACGCTTTCAGCAAGGACCTGCAGAAGCGCGGGTTCAAGTTCGTCGGCTCGACGATCATCTATGCGCACATGCAGGCGACGGGCATGGTCAACGACCACGTGGTGGGATGCTTCCGCTACGCGGAGTGTCTAGGGGAGAGTGTCTAGTGTCTGGTAGGAAGCGGCTTTGCCGCGCGCCGTCGGCTGCC
>DASUYI010000342.1:0-2209 GCA_036377475.1 Steroidobacteraceae bacterium
TATCCGCGCAGGCGATTGTCGAACGAGCCGAACGAGTAGCGGCTGAATCGATCGAGGTCGTGGCCGCCGACCCAGGCGGCCTCCCCGCGTGCGACGAGCGCCGGCGTCACGACCGTGGAGCGCGCCAGCGACGCGCCGTACCGCTGGAAGTCGCGATGTTCGCGATCGAAGTGGTCGCCGTCGGCCTCGCCCCACTGCCGCCAGTGCTGCCTGACGGCGGGGGCCCACCACGCGCTGGCCGTCCATCCATGACGCTGGCCTTCGATCGCGACGCGCGCCGCGTGAACCGTCTGCGACGCCGGCACCACGAACGCCGGGGCGGTCGTGTCCGCGCGCGCGTAGGAGGTGTAGTCCAGGTCGTAGCCGACGCGCAGGGTGACGCGCGGTGTCAGCGGACGCAGCGCCCACACCGACGCCTGCGCGGGACGCTGCCGGATGTTCTCCTCGTAGCGCTCGGCACCGCGATCGAACGCGCGGTCGTTGAACGACGACGCAATCGCAAACGCGCGCCCGGCGATCTGCCAGCGGCTGCCCGCGACCGATGGAATCGAGACCGCCATCTGGCCGAACGTGCCGCCGAAAAAGCCGTTGAACTGGGTGCCCGTACCGAACAGGTCGAAGTCGACGTAGCTCAGGCCGGCAAACGGCAGTGGTTGCGAGATGTTGGGATCGACAATCATCCCGAGCGCCAGCGTCCGTACGCGCGTCGCCGGCTCCTCCAGGGCGATCGTCGGCACGCTGCCAGGCGCGCCGGGCTGCTCCGGGTGGTCGCGCCGGAGGTAGCGATACCCCTGCGGCGTGTCGCGCACCATCACGCTCGGCGAGGCATACGCCGAGGCGCGGCGGCGCGCGAAATCGACCGGATCGATCTCGGTCCGCTCGAGCGTCAGCACCCGCTCGATCGGCGTCCGGTGCGCTGCCCCCTCGTAGAGCTGGTTGACCCGCGACTCGCGCAGCAGCCAGACGCCGTCGATGCGGGCGAAGCTGTCGCGCTGGTCGGAGGAGACGATCGGTCCGCGCAGCCCGACCTGCGTCGCCGCGACCCTGACGAGCCCGAAGTCGTCGGCGGCGATCCACGCCGTGCCGCGGAAGAGCGTGCGTCCGGCTGCGGCGGGCTCGAAGCGGACGACGTAGCACGCCGTCCCGTCCACGGTGTCGGTGCCGGCCAGCTCGTAGCGGTAGACGTCGGTCAGCTCGATCGCGAGCGGAATCGAGGCGACGCGCTCGGGTTCGATGAGGGGCAGTCGCGGCGTCCTGCCCATGAACGCGAGGCCGTTCACCCGGATGTCCTGCTGCTCGATCTCGACGACCCCTGGTTCGACGAACATCACGACGCGCGAGGTAATCGTCACCGGCGCGGGAAACCCAGGCGCTTCGAACGTCAGACTGAGAGTGCCGGTCGAAATGCGCTCGCGGGTCGCCTCGGCCTGACGCGCCGCGGCCGCCTGATGTCGAGCCATGACCTCCGGCATCGTCAGCGTCCGCTTCGCGCTGACGCTCACGCCCTCGGCGAATCGCTCGGGCGACGGATCGGCGATGCGGACGAGCAGGCTGCCTCCCGACAACGTGGCAACGTCGGTGACGGTCGTCGGTGGAACGATACGGAGATCAGTGGGACTGCAGCCCGCCGCGAGCGCCACGTGACCGGCCGTTGCCGGGTCGAACCAGACGTCGGCGTTCGTGCCACCGCAGGTGATGGTCACGCTGGTTGACGGCACCAGTCCCGCTGGCGCGAATCGCGCCGCCGTCGCCAGATCCGTCATCGTCCTCGCGAACGCCTCGCCGCGCTGTCGCGCATACCAGAGCGAACGCTCGGCCCCCTCACCACTGGGGCGCAGCGCGGCAATGGCATCGGTGAGGCCACCGGCGTCGCGCCACCATGGCACGCTCGAATCAGGACGTGCCGGGCTGACGACGAAGTCCACGTAGGCGGCCGCGTCACGCGACAGCAACTGGCGCAGGACTTCGTCCGAACCCGACAGGCCGAGGCGCACAGGGCCTGGGAACCTGGCACGCAGACTCGTGAGCGTGGTCTTGACGTCGAACGCGAGCGTCGCGGGATCGGCTGGCGCACCCGGCACACGGAGGATGACTGTCTGCAGCGCGGACGCATCGAACAGGTCGCCCCCGCCGAGGTCCTCGACGAGAACGCCGGGTGCACCTCCGCGCGACGCGATCGCCGCGAGAAGGCTGTCGACTGCCGGGTCGG
>DASUYI010000343.1:0-3384 GCA_036377475.1 Steroidobacteraceae bacterium
GCGGGCACGAGGTGCTGGAACAGCCCGGACTGTTCCGTGGACGTGGTCGAGGCCACCGTGATGAACGGTTCGGCAGCCGGTGCCGGCAAGGCGATCACACCGACGGTGAGGCACAGCAGCCGTGAAATCGCGTTCATGGCAGCTCCTCCTTGAGAAAGTCGGCGGCCGCCCGTGAGCGCGGCTGCCGGAAGAACTCAGGCGCCGGCGTGCATTCGCTGACACGGCCACTGTCGAGGAACAGAATCTCCTGCGCGAGCCGGCGCGCCTGCCCGAGATGGTGCGTCACCATCACGACCGTCGTGCCCGCGGCATGCAGCGCAGCGATGCCCGCCTCGATCGAGCGCATCGCCGCCGGGTCGACGCTTGCCGTGGGCTCGTCGAGAAAAAGGATTCGCGGTTGGAGGGTCGCGGCGCGCGCAAGCGCGACCCGCTGCTGCTCACCGCCCGAGAGCACGCGCGCGGGGCGCTCGGCCAGGTGACGCAGGCCGACGGCTTCGAGCACATCGAGCGCGCGCCGTCGGGCCTCGCGCCGGGGCACGCCGCGCACGATCAGGCCGTAGGCCACGTTGCCGAGCACCGAGCGGCGCAACATGACGGGGCGCTGGAACAGCATCGCCTGCGATTCGGGCCGCGCGACCAGGTCGCCCCAGCGCAACCGACCCGACGTCGGCGCGAGCAGCCCGTGCATGACGCGCATCAACACGCTCTTGCCGGCGCCGTTCGGCCCGAGGATGACCGTGCAGCTGCCTTCGGCGATCCGCAGGTGCACGTCGTGGAGGATCGTGTTCCGGGCCCGCGCAAACCCGACGCCTTCGAGCAGCAGCGGGAACATGGCGCTCACCGCGGACCGCCGGCCGCCCAGATGCGCACGCCGTGCGCGAGCGCATTGACCAGCAGCACGAGCACGAGCAGCACCAGCCCGAGGCCCAGCGCGAGCGGCAGGTCGCCCTTGCTCGTCTCGAGCGCGATCGCGGTGGTCATCACGCGCGTCACGCCGTCGATGTTGCCGCCCACGATCATGACCGCGCCCACCTCGGCGATGGCGCGACCGAAGCCGGCGAGCAGCACGGTCGACAGCGACCAGCGCGTGTCCGCGATCAGGGTCCAGGCCGCCTGCCGGTTCGAGGCGCCCAGCGAACGGAGCTGCTCCGCGTACTCGGACCAGGCGTCCTCGACGATCTGCCGGGAAAGCGCCGCCAGCAGCGGGAAGACGAGCAACGCCTGGGCAATGCTCATCGCGGTCGGCGTGAACAGCAGGCCGTACGAACCGAGGGGCCCCGCGCGCGACAGCAGGAGGTAGACGGTGAGGCCCACGACCACGGCCGGCAGCCCCATGAAGCCGTTCAGCAGCACGGTCAGCGTCCGTCGACCGCGGAACCGGCCCACGGCCAGCAGCGCGCCCGCGGGCAGGGCGAAGGTCGCCGCGAGCACCACGGCGATGAAGCTGACGCGCAGGCTCAGCGCGACGATCCCGTAGAGGTGGTCGTCGCCATGCAGCAGCAGCGCGACCGCGGCATGGAAGCTGGCGGAGAGGGTATCCAAGTGCGGAGGGGGACCTGAACTGCGGTCAGCATAGCGACACGCGCCCGGGGGCGACACCCTCGGTTATCGACAGCCGGCGCGGGTACACTGGCCGACGTGGCCGCGAGAATGAAATTGAACGCTGCGGACATCGACGCGCTCGTCCAGGCGCGCCACCCCGCGCCGCGCTCGCTGCTCGGCTATCACGAGTTTTCCCGCCGCACCGGCGACGACCCCGTCTGCGTGGTGCGCGTGCTCGAGCCCGACGCGCTTTCGGTCCAGGTGTTGTGGGACGGCGACGCGGGGCCGGGGCTCGAGCTCGAGCGCCTCCACGACGCGGGCCTGTTCGCAGGCCGCGTGCCGTATCGTCGCCCGGCGCGGCCTTACCGACTGCACGTGCGTTACCGCAACGGCGTCGAAGTCGACAAGCACGATGCCTACTACTTCGCACCGCAGCTCACCGACTTCGACTTCTACCTGTTCGGCGAAGGCAACCACTGCTCCATCTACTACAAGCTCGGCGCGCACCCCTGCGAGCTCGACGGGCTGCGCGGCACGCGCTTTGCGGTGTGGGCGCCGAACGCGGCGCGCGTGAGCGTCGTCGGGCCGTTCAACTTCTGGGACGGCCGCAAGCACGCGATGCAGGTCCGCGGCGGCTCCGGCATCTGGGAGCTGTTCATTCCCGACGTGGCGCCCGGCACGATCTACAAGTACGAGATCCGCACGCGCGCCGGGCACACGATCCTCAAGGCCGATCCGTACGGCTTCGCGATGGAACGGCGACCCGGCAACGCCTCGATAGTGGCCGATCTCGACGGTTACGAGTGGCACGACGCGGCGTGGCTCGAGGCGCGCTCGAAGGCCAATCACACCCAGCGCCCGATCAACGTCTACGAGGTGCACCCGGGCAGCTGGCGGCGTGCCTACGATCGCACGCCGCAATTCCTCAACTGGCACGAACTCGCCGACGAGCTGATCCCGTACGTCAGGACACAGGGCTATACGCACGTCGAGCTGATGGGCGTGGCCGAGCACCCGTTCGACGGCTCGTGGGGCTACCAGGTCGTCGGGTACTACGCGCCGAGCGCCCGGTTCGGGTCGCCGCACGATTTCATGCACTTCGTCGACCGCTGCCACGCGGCCGGCCTCGGCGTGATCATCGACTGGGTGCCCGCGCACTTCCCGCGCGACGACCACGGCCTGGCGCTGTTCGACGGCACTGCGCTGTACGAGCACGCCGACCCGCGCCTCGGCGAGCACGCCGACTGGGGCACGAAGATCTTCAACTACGGCCGGCACGAAGTCCGCAACTTCCTGGTCGCCAACGCGCTCTACTGGCTCGATCGCTATCACGTCGACGGACTGCGCGTGGATGCGGTCGCCTCGATGCTGTACCTCGATTACAGCCGCAAGGCGGGCGAGTGGATCCCGAACCGCTACGGCGGTCGCGAGAACCTCGAGGCGATCGAGTTCCTGCGGCAGCTCAACATCGCGATCGGCCGCGATTTCCCCGGCGTGATGACGTTCGCCGAGGAATCGACCGCATTTCCGGGCGTGACCCAGCCGGCGCACCTGGGCGGCCTCGGCTTCCATTTCAAGTGGAACATGGGCTGGATGAACGACACGCTGCGCTACGTCGAGCACGACCCGGTGCATCGCCGCTACCATCATTCGCTGGTGACGTTCTCGTTCGTCTACGCCTGGTCGGAGAAGTACGTGCTGCCGATCTCGCACGACGAAGTCGTGCACGGCAAGAAGTCGCTGCTCGACAAGATGCCCGGTGACGAATGGCAGAAGCGGGCCAACTACCGGCTGTTCCTCTCGTACATGACGGCGCACCCCGGCAAGAAGCTCATGTTCATG
>DASUYI010000344.1:0-11820 GCA_036377475.1 Steroidobacteraceae bacterium
CGGCGCCGCTCGAACGTGCCGTGCTCGAGCTGATGCGTGAGTCGTTCGGCGCGAAGACCCCAAAGGCGCGCGGCGTCCGGTTCAGGCCGCCGCGTCGGCCGCGACACGCCGCAGGCTGATACCAGCCGAGCGGCATGCCGGGCCTCGCACTGCATCAACGTCGGCTGCTTCGTGCCGGGCTGCGGCGCCCGCGCGAACCGCTGCGGCCGCTGCGTGCAGCGGCGGTCGTCCGACCCGTCGTACCGCGCGCACCGCCGCGCGAGCCACCCGCGCGAGCACGACTGCCGACCGACTTCGCGCGCGTGGTCGACTTGCGGCGCGCGGTCGATTTGCTCCGCGTCGAGGTTGCGGTGCGGCGGGCCGCGGCCGTACGGCCTGTCGCACCGCGTGTCCCGCCGCGGGAGCCCGTGCCGCTCGAGCGAGTTCGACCACCCGCCGATTTCGCCCGCGTGCCCGGCTTGCGGCGCGCGGTCGATCCGGCGGCCGACCTGGAGCCTGCCGCGGACTTGCCACGGGCGCTCGACGTCTTGCGACGCGTCGAAGTCCCCGCGCGGCTCCGACCGGCGCGGCTGTTGCGACCGCCGCGCGCCGCTGCAGCGGTCCGTCCCGCCGCGCCGCGTGCACCGCCACGACCGGCCGGGCTCGCGCGTCCGCGCCGCATGCCCTGCGTGCCGTCGTCGACGGGGGTCTGCTCGGCGCCGTCGTCGTTGACGTCGTCCTCGTCACCGGTGCGGCTGGAGACGTCGCCCATGGACGCCTCGTCCATCGGACGCTCTTCCGTGTCGTGTCCACGCGCGAGACGACCGCCTTCGCGACCGCCGCCATCCTGTGCGTTCACCGTGGCCCATGCGCGGCGCTCGGCTTCGTCGGGCGAGACGCCCCTGGCCTCGTAGCCCTCCTCGATGTGCTCGGCCTTGCGCTTCTGCTTGTCCGTGTACTTGTCCTTGCTGCCTCTGGGCATGAGTGCACTCCTTTGCGTGAGTGAGCCTGCGCTCAAGTGTTGATGATTTCACCACCGTTCGGATGCAGGACCTGCCCTACGAAGAAGGCGGAGTCGTCCGAAGCGAGGAATACGAAGCTCGGCGCGATCTCGTCGGGTTCCGCCGGGCGACCGAGCGGCACGTTGCCGCCGAACTTCCGGACCTCCTCGGGCGGAAACGACGCGGGGATCAGCGGCGTCCAGACCGGCCCGGGAGCCACCGCGTTGACGCGGATGCCACGCTCGACCAGCGACAACGCCAGCGAGCGCGTGAATGCGACGATGGCGCCCTTGGTCGACGCGTAGTCGATCAGGTGGGGGCTGCCGCGGTAAGCGGTGACGGACGTCGTGTTGATGATGCGCGCGCCGCGTTGCATGTGGCCGAGCGCCTGCCGCGTGACGTGGAACATCGAGAAGATGTTGGTCTGGAACGTCTGCTCGAGCTGCTCGGGCGTGATGTCCTCGAACCTGTCCTGCTCGACCTGCATCGCCGCGTTGTTGACCAGCACGTCGAGGCGGCCGAGTTCGTCGACGGCCTCGTCGACGGCCCGCCGGCACTCGTCGACGCTGCGCAGGTCGGCAGCGATCGCGACGCAGCGACGCCCGAGCGTCTCGACTTCTGCGGCGGTATCCCGGGCGTCGCTGTGCTCCCGCAGGTAGACGATCGCGACGTCGGCGCCCTCCCTGGCGAACGCGATCGCCACGGCGCGGCCGATGCCGCTGTCGCCCCCGGTGACCAGCGCGACCTGGCCCTCCAGCCGGCCCGCTGCCCGGTAGTCGCGCATGGTCGACTCCGGCCGCGGCCGCATTTTCGACTCGAGGCCAGGACGGCGCTGCGTCTGCGGCGGCCTGGTCTGCTTCGGCGTCTTCCGCTTGCTCGACGAGGACTGCTTCTTCATGCAGCAGAAAGAGCAAGGACCGTGCCACCTCGCGGCGACACGGTCCTTCTTTCCGACGCGTCGAGGCGTCGCAGACGGCGGTCAGCGGATCAGGTCATTGCGGATCGCGTAGCTCGTGATCTCGGCGTTGCTCTTCATCGACATCTTGTCGAGGATGCGTCGACGGTAGGTGCTGACGGTCTTAACGCTGAGGAACAGCCGTGCCGCGATCTGCGACACCGACTCGCCCTGTGCGAGCTTGCAGAAGATCTGGAACTCCCGCTCAGACAGCTTGCCGTGCAGCGGCGCGTTCGAGTCGCCGCACACTCCGGCGACGAGCTGCTCGGCAAGTTCGGGACCGACGTAACGGCCGCCGCGTGCCACGGTGCGCAGCGCACGCATGAGTTCGGGCGCCTCGGTGCCCTTGCCGATGAAGCCGCTCGCTCCGCCACGCAGTACGTTGAGGCCGAACTGCGCCTCGGGGTAGCTGCTCAACACCAGGATCTTGGTGCGCGGGTAATGCGAGCGCGCATACCTGAGCACGTCGAGGCCCGACATGTCCGGGAGGTACAGGTCGAGCAGCATCACGTCGGCTTGCGTTTCCTTGAGTCGCTCGAGCGCTTCCTTGCCCGATGTGGCCTCCCCCACCACGCCGAGATCGGGTTGCGCGTTGATCATCGATCGCAGGCCCGCGCACACGACCTGGTGATCGTCCACGACTACTACAGATGTTTTCCTCATGACTTGCATCCTGCCGCGCCATGCGGGGTACGATGGAGTGTACGCAGAATTCGTCTGGCTCAAACGCGCTGTCAGAACAATCCTACAGACGAGCGAGGCCAGGCATTGTGCCATGCATACTCTGCGGCACGGACGATGGCAAGGCAGCAGGAGTGCGAGTGAAAGAACCAAAATCCCCCTCGTCCGGGGTCATCGGTGCGGAAGGTGCCGCGCTCGTGGGCCATCTCCAGCGGCGCCGCGAGCAGGAGCGGGCGCGGTTGTCCCGGATGCTGCACCACGACGTGAGCGGGATGCTGGCAGCCGCGCGCATGGACCTGTCACGCGTGTCGGCACGGGTCGCCGACGAGGAGACCCAGGAGCAGTTGCGTCGAGTCGATCACCTGATCGAGCAGGTGATCCGCGACGCACGTCGGGAAATGCAGCGCTTGCATCCGGCGCTGCTCGACCATTTCGGGCTGGCGCTCGCGCTGCGTCACCTGGTCGAAGAAAACTGCCGCGCCCGCGACGTCCGTTACACGGTCACGCTGGACGAGACGCTCGACGGGGTCGAGCCCGCGATCCTGATCGCCACCTTCCGGTTGGTGGAAGCGCTGCTCGGAGAGGAGGCCATGCTCGCCGAGTTCACCGCCAGGCTGGCAACCCGGCGCGATGGCTACGTGCTCGAGCTGACGTGCGAGCAGGCGGAGGGGGCGGTGGCCGACGCCGAACGCACCGGAGACCTGCACGCGCTGCGGACCTGGCTGCGCTCGCTCGGCGCGACCTGGCTCGAATCTGCCCAGGGCGAACGCTCGACCATCGAGCTGCGCATCCCGCGCAAAGTGGAGGCCGCGCCGCGGCCCAAAATCGAAACGCCGGGCGGGTGACCCCGCACCGGCGTTCCGCGCTGCGAAGCGGCTGGATCCCGTGGGTCAGTTGCCCGTGGGAGGTGCCGTCGCCGGATCCGTGACCGCACCCGTCGAATCGGTCGACGGGGTCGTCATGTCGGGCGCCGTCGTCGCACCCGCGCCGGCCCGCGCGGCGTCGAGCTGCGCCTGGGCCTGCGTCTTGGCGGCGTCGTACTGTTCCTCCGCCTGCTTCTTGCAGTTCTCCTGCGCGTCGCCACTCAGCGCCTCACAGGCTTCCTCTGCGACCTTGCGGTCGCCATCCGCCTTCGCGATCGCGACGTCGTAGTCGGCCTCTGCGCGGTCGTCGATCGAACCGTCGGCCGCTGCCACGGCGTCGGACTGCTGCTCGGCCACTTCCTCGTTCGCATCCTGCTGCGCCTCGGCCACGTCCTCGCGGACTTCCGACGACGGTTCCTGCCGGTTGCATCCGGCGGCGCCGAGCGCGAGGCCCAGGACCGCCGCTGCGATGAATACTGTCTTCTGTACCATGTCACTGCTCCGTATGGTGGGGTCACGGCGCTTCCTGCGCCCGGACCGCGAGTCTGCCGAGCGCGCGTTCGGACTGCGTCCGGACAACCGAGTCAATGCGGGACGGACCGCTCCTACGGTCGGGTCATGACCTGTCTGCTTATGGCGACACGGCTTCCAGAAATGCGCGCCGCTCCGGGCCGGCTGCTGACGCTCGTTTCGGCATGAGTCCGACATCGACCCCGAGGCCCGAGCGGGAGTCTGCGCCCGGGCGGGTTCGATGACGTCCGTCGCGCGAGCGACGGCCGGTGCCGGGCCCGATGCGTACTCGTCCAAGGAGGGAAGAATGAACATCCTGATATGGTTGGTCGTCGGCGGCGTGATCGGTTGGATCGCCTCGTTGATCGTAGGCACGGACGCGCAGCAGGGCGTGCTCCTCAACGTGATCGTCGGCATCGTCGGAGCGTTGATCGGTGGTTGGCTCATCTCCCCGATGATCGGCGCAGGCACGATCAACGAGGGAGCGTTCAATCTGGCGTCGCTCGGTGTATCGCTGGCAGGCGCGGTGATCCTGCTCGTGATCGTCAACCTGATCCGTCGCGCGACGGCTCGGGGCTGAGCTCGATCGGGCCGGGCTGCGGCGTGTCGACTTCATCCGCGCAGGCGCCGTAAACCCTCCAAGGGGTCTCCGGCCGCGGCATCCGTGGCGCGGCCGGCTCCGCGGACGAAACTCGACCCGTCGCAGCCCGGCGGAGTCGACTCTCAAGCGGCGGGTGACGGGCTCAGTGGTCCGTCCCCGCCGCGTTCTTTTGTGCCGTCCGGCGCACTGCGTCGATCAGGTCGACGACGTCACCGGTCTTCGAGACGCACTCACAGTCGCCCAGCGCGGGCAAGGCGCTCTCGAGGTCTGCGCGATCGTAGCCGCTGTAGACGACGATGCCGGTGTGGGGTCGCTCGCGGCGCACCGACTGCATCGCAGGCACGCTCGACCCGCCGGCGAGGTTGAGGTCGAGGATCACCACGTGCGCGTCGAGCGTGCGGACCGTCTCGAACAGCGACGCGGCGTCGCCGACCACGCCGACGACGTCGATGTCGTCCTCCGTCTGCAGCAGCTCGCGCAGCGCAAACGCGAGGTCCGCGTTGTCCTCTGCGAGCAGCACCCGGATGCGATGGCCGACCATGCTCATGTCGCTAGTGTAGCGCGCGCGCCGAAGTCGGCAGACTCCCACACCTAGGCGCGGCGAGGTCGAATCGACACCCCATGGGTGCTGGACCATGCTCCGTTCCCCCCGGCCCCGCAAAGACGAAGGATCGCGCCGCTTCGCCGGAGCTGATCACGCCACCATGCACACGCAGCAGACGTCACGACCCGCCGACGACACACCACGCAGGCCGCCGGCCGATGAACCGACGCGTCCGCCGCCGGTGCAGGGACCCGATCCCGCCCCGATCCCGGAGAAGTTGCCCGGTGACCTGCCCGGACCCGGACAAGCTCCGACCGAGACGCCGCCCCCGATGCACGTGCAGCACGCAGTGACGCCCGTGTCCCGCCCCGAGCAAGAGGAAGGAAGCCCGACAGTGACCGAAGCCCAGCCCCTCGAACGACGCCTGATCGGCAACAGTGAAGCGATGGACGCGGTGCGCCGCATGATCGTGCGCGTCGCGCCGACCGACTCCGCGGTCCTGATCTGCGGCGAGAGCGGCTGCGGCAAGGAACTGGTCGCCGAGTCGCTGCACGCGGGCAGTGCGCGCGCGGACGGGCCGTTCGTCGCGATCAACTGCGGGGCCATCCCGCCGACGCTGATCGAGGCCGAGCTCTTCGGCTACGAGAAGGGCAGCTTCACCGGCGCATCGCGCACGCACGCCGGCGTGTTCGAGCGCGCGAACAACGGCACGCTGCTGCTCGACGAGTTCACCGAGATGCCGCTCGAGATGCAGGCGCGTCTGCTGCGCGTGCTGGAGACCAAGCGCGTGCGTCGCGTCGGCGCCGAGGTCGAGATCCCGGTCAACGTGCGCGTGCTCGCCGCGACGAATCGCTGCCCGGTCGAGGCGGTGGAGGCCGGCCACCTGCGCGAGGACATCTATTACCGGCTCGCCGTCGTGCTGATCCGCTTGCCGCCGCTGCGCGAGCGCGGCGAAGACATCGTGGCGCTCGCGGATTATTTCCTGGCCGACCTCAACCGGCGACAGGGGCAGCATCCGAAGCGATTCTCGGATGCGATGCGTGAGCGTCTCGCGCAATACGACTGGCCAGGCAACGTGCGGCAGTTGCGCAATGCGGTGGAGCGGGCCTTCGTGCTCTGCGACGAGGTGCTCGACGTCGACCACGATTTCGGCGCCGCGCCGGCGCGCACTGCGGCCAACGGCGCCGGCGGTGCGCGCCACGCCGACCCGCTGTCGATCACGCTGCCGATCGGGTCGTCGCTCGACGACATCGAGCGCACGTTCATCGTCGCGACACTCGAGCACTTCGGCGGCGACAAGCGTCGCGCGGCGAGCGCGCTCGGCTGCAGCGTGAAGACGCTCTACAACAAGTTGCACCTCTACCGGCGGCAGCTCGGTCACGTGGCGGCCGCGAGCTGAACATTCACACGCTGCACCGAAAATCGTGCAGCGTGCAGTGTAAGGCGTGCAGGTTTGGCAACCGTTCACGCCGGAATTCGTCGAAGGAGTTCGTCACATGCGTGGCATGGAACTTGCTCGACTCGACGAAGGGAACGCAGAAGCGTCCCCTCTCATTCATCCAACCCATATCCGTGGAGTAAGGACACATGACGGAACACAACCGTGATCAGGAATCGCGATGGGGCCAGGGCGAGCGCGGAGGCTCGCGTGGCTACGGCGAAGGCGAGCGTGACTGGGGCGCCGAACGCCAATGGGGCCCCGGCGGCCAGTACGCGCAGCACCACCCGGGCCAGCAACATCAAGGCCAGCCCCAAGGCTATGGACAAGGCGCCGGTGGCAGCGGCTACGGTTCGAGCCAGGGCGGCTGGGGCGGCCCGGGTAGCGGCTATGGCCAGGGGTATGGCAGCAGCCAGGGCGGTTACGGCAGCCCGTACGGCGGCGCGGGCAGCCAGGGCGCATATGGCGGCTCGCAGGGTGGCCTGAGCGGCCAGTCGAGCTTTGGCGGCGCGTCGAGCGGCGCCGGACAGTACGGTCAGGGCGGTTATCCCGGGTCCGGCCAGGCTTACGGCAGCCAGGGCGGCTGGGCCGGCCAGCAGGCGCAAGGGCAGTACGGCGCGGCGAGCGGCCAATCGGGCGGCTCCGGCGGCAGCTATGGCCAGGGCGGCACCGGCTCGGGCTACGGTGCCGGCGGATACGGCTCGAGTGGCTACGGCGGCACGGGCGGCGGTTACGGCAGCCAGGGCGGCTATACCGGCGCAGGCTTCGGGGGGTCGCAGTACAGCACCGGCCAGATGAGCCAGGGCGGTTATGGTCAGGGCGGCTACGGCTACGGTAGTGGCAGCGGCTCCGGCCAGGGCAGCTACGGGTCGGGCGGCGGATACGGCAGCCAGGGCGGCAGGGACCAGTGGTCCCAGGGCGGTTCGGGGCCCGGACAGTACGGGCAGGCCGGCGGCACTGGCACCTGGACGGGCCATGGCCAGTACGGTCAGGGCTGGTACGGCGGCTCGTCGTCGGAAAGCGGACAGCACCTGCAGGGCACTTCGACCGGCACGTACGGTGGCGTGGGCTCGGGCACGCAAGGCCAGCACGGCGGTTTCATGAGCTCGATGCGCCAGGTGTTCGGCCGCGGCAAGGCGCCGCGGGGCTACCAGCGCTCCGACGATCGGCTGCGCGAGATGATCTGCGAGCGCCTCATGGAGGACGGCAACATCGACGCGAGCGACGTCGAGATCGACGTCAAGGGCGGTCGCGTGACGCTCGAGGGCAGCGTCGACAACCGCATGGCGAAATACCAGATCGAGGACTTGATCGAGCAGTTCGGCGTCAGCGACGTGCAGAACAACCTGCGCGTCTCGCGGCGTGACGAGGGCAGCTCGTCGTGGGATCGCAGCAGCGGCTCGACGGGCGGTTCGTCGCAGTCGGGCACCGCGGGTGCTTCGACGAACTACTCGACCACCTCGAGCGGTGGCGGCGCGTCGACGACCGGCTCGGGCAGTTCCAGCGGCGGCGGCACGCAGGGCTCGGGGGGCTCGAAGAGCCCGTCGAAGAGCGGGCAGTAAGCGCCCGGTCCACCTTGTGCAATGACGCGGCGGCGCGACCCACTCGTGGGCGTCGCGCCGCCCGCGCGACGACGCTCGCAGGGATGCGGCGTGTTGAATGGTGACAGCAGGAGTCGACTACATGGCAACGAAGAAACCGGAACCGAAGAGGCAGGAGAAGGGCAGCGGTGGCTTGGACGCCATCACGCTGCTCAAGAAGGATCACGACGACGTCAACAGGATGTTCGAGGAATTCGAGTCGGCCGACGAGGACCGCAAGTTCGAACTCGCCGCCGAGATCTGCCAGGCCCTCACGGTCCACGCAACGATCGAGGAGGAAATCTTCTATCCGCAGGCTCGCGAGGCGATCGACGCCGAGGACCTGATGATGGAAGCCGAGGTCGAGCACGACTCGGCCAGGTACCTGATCGAGCGGATCCAGGAAGGCGAACTCGACGAAACGCAGCTCTCGGCGATGATCAAGGTGCTCAAGGAGTACGTGGGACATCACATCAACGAGGAGCAGCGCAAGATGTTCCCGCGCGTGAAGCGCGGGGAGCTGGACCTCGAGGCGATCGGCCGCGAGCTCATGGAGCGCAAGGCCGAACTCGAGAGTGAGCTCGGGAGTGCGACGGCCGACGACGACTCGATCGATGCAGACGACGAGGACGAACAGGGAGGCTCGGGTCGGTCGCGTGGCGGAATGGCGGCGCGCGACAAGGCGTAGGAGCGATCGTCCAGCGAGCTGCGTCGGTGGCACGAGCCGCCGGCGGACAGCCGCAAGCTCGGAAGATCTTTAGAGGTGCGGAAGTCGGTCGTCGAGCTGGATTCGCTCGGCGACCGACTTCAATTACGTGGTCCCCTCCAGGTACTGCAACGCGTACCGCTGACGCTCGTCAACCCAGCTCGCACGTGCGGTCCATCCGGCAATGCGCGCCAGCGCCGCGAATCCGTCGAGCGTGAACTTGTGCGCGCACGTCGTCACGATCCGCTCGCCCGCGGCGAACGCGACGCCGATCCCGGCGATGGTCGGAGTCTGGATCTGCGTGCTGACGAGACCCATCTCGATGCGATGGTGGTCCTCGTCCCAGACGGCGCAGTGCTCGAAGGCCTCGGGATCGAACGTCGCGTCGATCTCGCGGTTCAGGCGCACCAGCACGTTGCGGTTGAACGCCGCCATCGCGCCAGCCGCGTCGTTGCAGGCGCGCTCGTGGACGGTGCGGTCCTGCAGCAGGTCGATGCCCACGAGCAGCGCGCCATCGGGTCCCATCGACTCGCGGATCGAGTTGAGCAGCGCGACAGCTTCCAGTTGCCGGTACGCGCCGACACCCGATCCCGGAAGGAACGCCACCCGTCGACGCGCCCCGGCGATGCCGGCCGGCAGCGCCACGTACTGGCGGACGTCCTGGTGCAGCGGATGAACCCGCACCGCCTGGCGGCGAGCGCGAATGTTTTCGCGCGCACGCACGAGTTGCGACGCCTCGATGTCGATCGGCACGTACGAGTGTGCCGAGGTCACGGCGTCGAGCAGCAGCGCGCCCTGCGTGCCCGCGCCTGCCCCGTACTCGACGATGGCCGCCTGCGGCCCGACGAGCGCGCAGATGTCCGCGGCGTGGCGACGCAGCAGCGAAGTCTCCGCACGCCTCAGGTAGTACTCCGGCTGTTCGCAGACGCGTTCGAACAGTCGCGAGCCCTCGGCGTCGAACAGCAGCATCGAGGGTAATTGTTTCTGGTCTTCGCTGAGTCCTTCGAACACCAGAGCGATCACCGGCCGCACCGCAGGCGGCGGCACGACTCGCGTGCGTCGTGCGACGTCGATGGCGTTTCTCATGGTTCGACGCTGTCCTTCGTGAGCCGGATTCCCGGGGACTGCCCGCGCGCGACCGTGGCCAGGCACGGGCGACAGGACGGCCGCACGTGACCGCTCATCGAGCGCAGCACGGCGTGTTCCGCACTCGGCGGTTCGCCGAAAATCCGGGTCATTTGTCTGATTCGGCGGTAATTGTCGGCGAGGCGCGCCGCCTGCGCCGCACTCGAACCGGCCGGGGTCCTCATGGTGCCGCGAATTAACGCAAACACCACCGTGCAATGTCTGTCCGTCGGAGCCTACAGTCGAAGCATCAGGCTGCCGCCTGAAAGTCTCGGTGCTGCTTGCAATAACTGACATGCAGCAAGGCCATGCTGCGATCGACGTCGCGCTCGACGCGCGATCGTTGCGGCGGGCCGCCGTGCCGCGAGCGTGCGGCACTCCAGCAAGGACGCTTTTCACCTCGACACGGAGAGCACGACCATGGCTAATCGATACGTTCCGATTGCAGCGATCGCGACGTTGATGACCGCGGCGGCGACGGTCGCACAACCCCAGACGACCACGGACACGAGCACGGCGACGGGCACGACGGCCACGCAGACGACGCCGTCCGCGAGCACGCCGGCGACGAATCCCGGCAGCACGACCACGGGCACTGCGACCGACACGAGCACCGGCACCCAGGGCATGCAGGGCGGGTTCCGCGGCACGCCATCGGGCTCCTCGGCGAGCGGCACCACGAGCACGACCGACACCAGCACTGCGGGGACGACCGACACGGCCAGCGCGAGTGGCACGACGAGCACGACGGACACTTCGAGCAGTGCAGCCGCCGATGCCGCGACATCGGCCACGGCTGCGGGCACTGCCGCGGCGACCGCGAGTGCGACCGGGTCAAACCCGCTGCAGGGCCAGGACGCCGAGTTCCTGCGCAAGGCGCTCGAAGGCGATCGGATGGAGATCACCTCGGCCCAGGCAGCGCTCGACAGCGCGCAACGCACCGATACGAAGAACGCGGCGCGCATGATCGTCGAGGATCACCAGAGATCGAGCCAGAAACTGCAGGAACTCGCGAGCCGCAAGGGCTGGACGCTGCCGAGCGTCACCGACACCGCCGACAGCGACCAGGCCATGACCAGCACGTCGGGCAGCGGCAGCTTCGACGATCGTTTCATGGCGGACCAGATCCGCATGCATCGCGAGGCGATCTCGCTCTACCGGGCGCAGGCCTCCAGTGGCTCCGACCCCGACCTGCGCCAGTTCGCGCGTGACCAGCTCCCGCACCTCGAGCACCACCTCGAGATGCTGCAGGGTTCCAATACGCAGAAGTGAGCTTGCGCAGAGCGAGACGACGTGAAGCAAGCGATGCCGAACCGGCGGACGGGCACATGGCAAAGGTGATCTGGAAAGGCGCGGTCAGCTTCAGCCTGATCCACATCCCGGTGTCGTTGTACCCGGCGAGCCGTTCGGCATCGCTGGACCTGACGATGCTCGACAAGCGCGACTTCTCACCGATCGGCTACCAGCGCATCAACAAGAGCACCGGCAAGACCGTCGAGTGGAGCGACATCGTCAAGGGGTATGAGTACGAAAACGGCGAATACGTCGTCCTGAGCGACGAGGACTTCCGCCAGGCGAACGTCGAGGCGACGCAGACAATCGACATCCAGGGCTTCGTCGAGCCGGCCGAGATTCCGCCGATGTTCTACGACACGCCGTATTACCTCGCCGCGGACAAGCGCGGCGAAAAGGTCTACACGCTGTTGCGCGAGGCGCTGGTCAAATCGAACACCGTCGCGATCGGGCTGATCGTCCTCCGTACGAAGCAATACGTCTGCGCGTTGCTGCCGGTCGGCGACACGCTGCTGCTCAACACGCTGCGCTACGCGGACGAGGT
>DASUYI010000345.1:0-3577 GCA_036377475.1 Steroidobacteraceae bacterium
TCGTGAGTGAGTTTCATGACCGGCGTGCTCCTCAGGCGTGCGCCACGGCGGCCGGGATGCGGTCGGCCACCGCGCGTCCCGCTGCCACCGTCTTGAACGTGTTCCACGCCATGAGCACCATGCCGGCGAGCACCAGCGCACCGCCGCCGAAGCGCACGAGGGAGTAGGGGTGGGTGGCCGCGAGCGCTTCGACGAAGCTGTAGGTCAGCGTGCCGTCGGCGTTCGTCGCGCGCCACATCAGGCCCTGCATGACGCCGGCGATCCACATCGAGGTGATGTAGAGCACCACGCCGATGGTCGTGATCCAGAAGTGCACGTCGATCAGCTTCGTGCTGTACATCGACTCGCGGCCGTAGAGCTTCGGGATCAGCGCGTACATCGTGCCGATCGAGATCATCGCCACCCAGCCCAGGGCGCCTGAGTGCACGTGGCCGATCGTCCAGTCGGTGTAGTGCGAGAGCGCATTGACCGTCTTGATCGACATCATCGGCCCTTCGAAGGTCGACATGCCGTAGAACGACAGCGCGACGATCATGAACTTGAGGATCGGGTCGGTGCGCAGCTTATGCCAGGCGCCTGAGAGCGTCATGATGCCGTTGATCATGCCGCCCCACGACGGCGCGAGCAGGATCAGCGAGAACACCATGCCGAGCGACTGCGCCCAGTCGGGCAGCGTCGTGTAGTGCAGGTGGTGCGGGCCCGCCCACATGTACGTGGAGATCAGCGCCCAGAAATGCACGACCGACAGGCGGTACGAATAGACGGGGCGTCCGGCCTGCTTCGGCACGAAGTAGTACATCATCCCGAGGAACGCCGCGGTCAGGAAGAAGCCGACCGCGTTGTGGCCGTACCACCACTGCACCATCGCGTCCACGACGCCCGGGTACACGCTGTACGACTTGGTCGCCGACACCGGGATCGCCAGGCTGTTGAAGATGTGCAGCACCGCGATCGTGATGATGTACGACGCGAAGAACCAGTTCGCGACGTAGATGTGCTTCACCTTGCGCAGCGCGATCGTGCCGAAGAACACGACCGCGTAGGCGACCCAGACGACCGCGATCAGCAGGTCGATCGGCCACTCGAGTTCCGCGTACTCCTTCGACGTCGTGAGGCCGAGCGGCAGCGTGATGGCCGCGAGCACGATCACGAGCTGCCAGCCCCAGAAGGTGAACGCCGCGAGTCGATCGCCGAACAGGCGCACGTGGCAGGTGCGCTGCACGATGTGGTACGAGGTCGCGAACAGCGCCGACCCGCCGAACGCGAAGATCACCGCGTTGGTGTGCAGCGGCCGCAGGCGCCCGTACGAGAGGAAGGATTCCGCGGGCAACAGGTCGGGCCAGAGCAGTTGCGCTGCGATCAGGACGCCGACCAGCATGCCGACGATGCCCCAGACCACGGTCATGATCGCAAACTGCCGGACGACCTTGTCGTTGTAATGCGTGGCCGTATTCATCGATCGCCTCGAGGGGAGAATGAGAACAATTGACGTCGGCCGTGCAGGGCACGGCGGCGACGCGCAAATCGTAAGGACCGTTCTTCGTGCAATGCAGTACGCACACGCAGATACTTGCTAGGTACTTTCCGCAGTGAGTTGTCCGGATTGCGGCGGTCCCGGCCAGCCCGCACATTCCGGATGCGGGCGACGCGCGTCGCGCATCGGAGCGAGATCATGCAACGCCTCGACCGGGTCCTGGCCGTAGTCGATCCCACTGTGGATGCACAACCGGGGGCGACGAAGGCGGCGATACTCGCGCACGCCGCCGGCGCGGCGCTCGAGCTGTTCGCCTGCGACTTCGATCCCGCGCTCACCGGCGCACCGTTCTTCGACACCGACGCGCTGCGACAGATGCGCGATGCGGCGGTCGCCGAGCAAGCCGGCCGTCTGGAACGCCAGGCCGCGGAACTTCGCCGTGAGGCGCTCGAAGTCACGACGCACGTGCATTGGGACAACCCGCTGCACGCCGGCATCCTGCGCCGGGTCGAGGAGTGGCGCCCCGACCTCGTCGTGAAGGACACGCATTACCATTCGCCACTGAAGCGGGCTTTTTTTTCGAATACCGACTGGCATCTGGTGCGGACCTGCCCGGTCCCGCTGCTGCTGGCGAAACCCGCCGAGTGGCCTGCCAGGCCGCGCATCCTCGCGGCGATCGATCCCGCCCATCAGCACGCCAAGCCCGCTGCGCTCGACGGCGACATCCTCGACGCCGCCCAGCTCGTCGCCCGGTGCATCGACGGCCAGGTCGAAGTCGTCCATGCCTTCTTCCCGGCTGCACTGCTCGCCGCGACGGCAGGCATGGCCGGGATGCCGCTTGCGGCCGGACTCGGAACCGCGGACCTGGTCGAGGCGGAGCGGGCCAGGATCACCGCGGGCGTCCACGAGGTCGCGGCCTCGCGCGGCCTCAAGCCGGCCGCCACGCGCGTCCTGCAGGGTGCGGTGGCCGAGCTGCTGCCGAAGTACGCCGAGCAGACCGACGCGACGATACTCGTCATGGGCGCCGTCTCGCGCAGCCGGCTCCGGGAGCTGTTCGTCGGCAGCACCGCAGAGCGCGTGCTCGATCGCCTGCCTTGCGACGTCCTCGTCGTGAAGCCGCTCGATTTCGTCGATCGATTGCCTTTTTGAAGCCGGTCAAGAACCCTGCGGAATCCCGGCGGCAAGGGCGGAATGGGGTCACATAACCCGGCGCGGACGCGGCCGTATACTCGGACCCGATGGCGAGCGCCAACGTCCTCCTGATCAGCGCCCAGCCGGCCGACGAGGTGCGGATGGCCGACGCGTTGCACGCCATCCGTGGCCAGCCCTACCGTCTTGAGGTGGCCTCCACGCTTGCGGACGGCCTCGCCCGCCTCAAGCAGGGTCGCGTGGACGCGATCGTGCTCGACCTGAACCTGCCGGACAGCGCAGGTCTCACGACCTTGCTGCGCGTCCAGCCGAAGGCGACCCACGTCCCGATCGTCGTGCTGGTGAGCCAGCAGAGCGATGAAACCGGGACCGAGGCCGTGCAGCGCGGCGCCCTCGACTTCCTGGTCCGCGAACAGCTGACGACCCCGATGGTCGAGCGGGTGTTGCGTTACGCGACCGAGCGCACGCACACGCTGCTTGCGCTCAAGGCCTCCGAGCAGCGGTACCGCGAGCTGTTCCAGAACGTCACGGCCGGCGTGTTCCAGACCACGGCCGACGGCAAGTTCATGGCCGCGAACCCGGCTTTGATCCGCATGCTCGGGTACGACTCCGAGGACGAGTTGCTGGACCTCGAGATCTCGCGCGACGTCTACATGGAGCCGCACCACCGAGAGAACTGGATCCGCGCGATGCACGAGGACGGCGAGGTCCGCAACGCGGAGCTCGTGCTCAAGCGTCGCGACGGATCGAAGATCGTCGTGCTCGAGAACTCGCGTGCGGTGCGCGACACCGAGGGCAACGTGCTGTTCTACGAAGGCACGCTGACCGACATCACGGCTGCGCACGAGCTCTCGCAGCAGCTCTCGTACGACGCGAGCCACGACGCGCTGACCGGGCTCGCCAATCGACGCGAATTCGAGTTGCGCCTGCAGCGCGCGCTCGAGATGAGCCAGG
>DASUYI010000346.1:0-3925 GCA_036377475.1 Steroidobacteraceae bacterium
GCCGCGATCGCGAAGGGCTTCGGCGTGATCTGGTCGATCCTCGGCACGTTCGTCGGCGGCGTGATCGTGGCGCGGCTGGGTCTAGTGCGCGCGCTCGCGCTCGGCAGCATCTCGGTGATCAGCGCCAATCTGATGTTCGCGGTGTTCGCCTGGCTCAACGAGCCCAGCATCGTCGGGCTCGCCGTGCTCATCAGCATCGACAACCTCGCGATGGGCATCGCGGGCACGTCGCTGATCGCCTACCTCTCGAGCCTGACCAGCGCGTCGTACACGGCGACTCAGTACGCGTTGTTCTCGTCGACGTACGCGCTGCCGGGCAAGCTCATCATGGGCACCTCGGGTTTCGTCGTCGATGCGATCGGGTACCCATCGTTCTTCGTCTACACGGCGTCGCTCGGGTTGCCTGCGCTCGTGCTGCTGTTCTTCCTGTCGCGGCGCATGCAGATCGAGGCCGCCGGCGCGAAGCCGAAGCCCGGCTGAGTCGAGGCGTTCCGTGACGGACCGCGAGCACCAGGACGACGAGATCGACCTCGCGCGCGTGATCTGTCCATTGCACGAACTCGAAACGACGGGCGCGCGCGGTTTCACGCTGGGCGAGGGTGAGTGGCCGCTGCGGGGCTTCGTCGTGCGCAAGGGCGACGCCGTCCACGCGTACGTCAACCACTGCCCGCACGCCGGGTTCCCGCTCAACTGGCAGCCGGACGTATTTCTCGCGCCGGGCGGCGGACAGATCCGCTGCATCATGCACGGCGCGCTGTTCGAGATCGAAACGGGCGTGTGCGTCGCGGGCCCGTGCATGGGCCACGGACTGCAGCCGCTGCCTATCACGTTGCGGGACGGTTACGTGCTGCTCGATGCGCAGGTGCCGCTGGTCGATCTCACCTGATCTGCGTGACCTTTTCCGGTGCACCGGAGAGGTCGGGCCGCGTATGGGCGCGGAATCGGCTGCTCAGACGAGTTTGTCGTCCGGCTCGTCCGGCAGTTCGAACTCGCTGAACCCGTCGGCCTCGCCGCGATCGATCGCATCGAGCGGGCTGCCCGCGAGGCCCGTGCCCGGCTCCGTGTCGAACTCGTTCTCGTAATCCTCGGGCTCGACGTCGACCGATCCCGTCCAGTCCTCGGGCGGCTCGGCCGCGAGGATCGGTTCATCGCGCCAGTCCTCGACGTCGAGTTCTTCGATGGTGCCGTCGAAGTACTGGATCTCGATCGTGCCGTCTTCAGCGTCGAAGGCGACGATCTCGAACGAGTCGCCGCCGGGTCGCGCATACCACTTGCCTACGACCGGTGCGGGGTTGGTCATCGTCGTTGCCCTCGAGGCGTCCATGCTCTTGGTATCCTTGGTTCCGTTGTAGTCCTGCGCGGCTTGGGATTCAAGTCGCGGAACAGCCGTCGCCATGATGCTCGACGAACTGGTCAAATTCTTCGTCGTCCTGCTCGTCGTCGTGGAGTCTTTGTCGCTCCTGCCTGTGCTTGCGGCGCTGACGCAGGGCGCGGACGATTCCTACCGTCGCGGCATGTCGATCGAAGCCGTGCGTCGAACCCGGAACGCGAAGACGACGCGGAGCACGCCCGTGACGAACGCCCACGACGCCATCAGCCAGATCACGGAGAGGCCGCCCGCGGCCGGGTTCGCGACGATCAGCAGGCCGAACAGGATCGACAGCGCGCCCGTGAGGTACAGGATCCACTCGCGTTGCGTCGCCGCCCGAACCTTGTACCCGAGCACGGCGATGAGCACGCCGAGCACGATTGCCTGGAACGCCACGAGGTAGACGAAGGCCGCCATGCTCACGCGCGGGTTCAGCAACGCGTAGCCGCCGACCAGCACGCCGAGCACGCCGATCAGCAGCAGGATCCACCAGCCGTCCTTTTCGCGATGCTGCACGGCGCCGACGACGTTGACGGCACCGTCCACGAGGATCGCGGCCGCGAAGAACACGGCGACCACGAGCCACGCGGTGACCGGTTGCGCGAATGCCAGCACGGCGAACGCGACCGACGCGAGACCGCTGACGAGGAAGACCCACCAGGTGCGCCGGCAGAGCGCGCGAGCGTCGCCACCGACGTGCGCGAGGAGACCGTCGGAATTGGCCATGATCGAGGATTCTCCCGCACGGCAACCGGGGCCGTATGATGCGCGGCCTCCCCTCCGCGCGACTGTAGCCCCTTGAAGCCGACGAAACCAGACGTGGACGACGCCGCGCCGGCGGCCGGGTCGACGCAAACGCGCGGCGAGTCGGCGGAGCGCACCCATCACCGCCCTATCCGCAGCTTCGTCGTGCGCGCGGGACGCATGACCCAGGCGCAGCAGCGGGCGTGGCGCGAGTTGTGGCCGCTCTGGGGAGTCGAGAATGGCGAGGCGCCGTTCGATGCTGCTGCGACGTTCGGCCGCGAGGCGCCGGTCACGCTGGAGATCGGGTTCGGCAACGGCGAGTCGTTGATCGCCCTCGCCACGAGCCATCCTGAGCGCAACTACCTCGGTGTCGAAGTCCACCCGCCGGGCGTCGGCCACGCGTTGCTGCGTTGCGAGGCGGAGCGCCTCACGAACCTGCGCGTGATCTGCCAGGACGCCGTGGAAGTGATGCAGCGACGCTTGCCGGAGGCGAGTCTCGACGAAGTGCTGCTCTACTTTCCCGATCCGTGGCCGAAGAAGCGCCACCACAAGCGACGCATCGTGCAGCCGCGGTTCGTCGAACTCGTCGCGAGCAGGTTGCGACCGGGCGGAGTGTTTCGCTTGGCCACGGACTGGCAGCCCTACGCGGAGCACATGCTCGCCACGGTCGGTGCGTGCGCGAGTCTGCGCAACGAATCACCGACGGGCGGGTACGTGGAGCGGCCGCCGAGCCGCCCGGTCACGCGTTTCGAACGCCGCGGGCAGCGTCTCGGCCACGACGTCTGGGACCTCGCGTTCCGCCGCGTCTGATCACGCGACCCGGCCGGCAATGCGTCCGCCGAGCAGGCAGCCGCCGAGGAACGTGCCCTCGAGCCCGCGCTTGCCGTTCATGCCGCCGCCGCCGAAGCCTGCGCTCTCGCCCGCGGCATACAGCCCGGGGATCGGTGCGCCTGCCTGGTCGAGCACGCGGCACTCGAGGTCGGTCTGCAGCCCGCCCATGCTCTTGCGGCTGATGATGAACTCGCGGATCGCGATCAGCGGTCCCGCGGCCGGCTCCAGGATCTTCTGGAACTTGCAGGTGCGCACCCGGTCGCCGATCCACCGACGCGCGAACTCGATCCGTCGCAGTTGCTCGTCGGTGTGGAAGCGCGGCCCGAGGTCGATGCAGCGGTCGTAGTTCGTCGCCGCGTCGCGCACCGCCGCGAGGTCGACCGATCCGTCGCCGGCGAGCGCGTTCATTTTTGCGACGAGCTCGTCGACCGAGTCCGCGACGACGACGTCCGGGCAGAGCTGCGTCATCTGGTCGTAGAGCCAGTGGTTGCCGAGCAGCATGTCGCGTGCGACGTGCAGTCGCTTCTTGTGCCGGAACGACGGATTGAACTCGCCGCCCGAGATCGCGAGTTCCTTGAGCATGATGCGCCGGTTCAGCAACTGCCACGAGTACGCGCGCTGCTGGCGGCAGATCTGCGCAACGAGGTCGTGCGTGTCGAAGCCGGTCACCAGCGGCATCGGGCCGATGCGCTCGCCACGCCAGTTGAGCCAGAGCGCGGATTTCGGCGGCACGAGCGACAGTCCGTGCGAGGGCTTGCGTGGCGCCCAGTGGTGGACGCCGGCCGCATAGTTCCATTGCCAGTCGAGGTGCGTGATGCGAGCGCCGAGCACGCCCGCCGCATCGTGCAGCGTTCCGTCGGCGAACTTGTGCGAGCCGTTGAGCAGCGTTTCGGGCGGCCGCGACCAGTCCGCGGACCAGTACTGCCTGACACGATCGAGGTCGCCGTTGATCCCGCCGGTCGCGACGATCACCGACTCGCC
>DASUYI010000347.1:0-7824 GCA_036377475.1 Steroidobacteraceae bacterium
ACGAGGAGTTGACGTCCGTCGGCACGCCGAGGAGCTGGATGCACATCGCAGGATTGTCCCGGAGCCGATCGGTCGCGGCAACGCTGCTCGCCTTCGTGGCGGCATCCGCCGTCGCGCCATCCGGCGCACGGGCCGACGATACGCTCGAGACCGACGTGACACGCGAGGGTCGCGTGCTGCACGTGCGCGCGACGCTCGGCGCGGACGCGCCGGCGACGCTGTGCTATGCAGTGCTCGCGGACTTCGACCGGCTCGACGACTTCGTGCCGGGGCTGATCTCGAGCGACGTCCTGAGTGCGCCGGGCGAGCCGATCGTGCTGCATCAGGTCGGCGAAGCGAGTGCGGGCCCGTTCGACTACACGCTCGACGTGACGCTCGCGGTGCGCGAGCACCCGACCGAGCGCATCGAGTTCGAGCGAGTCGAAGGCAACCTGCGCCAGATGAAGGGCAGCTGGACCGTCGCGGGCGACGCGACCCATTGCGACATCGCGTACCTCGCCGAGATCGAGCCTGCGTTCTGGGTGCCGCCCCTGATCGGGCCGGTGCTGATGCGCAACCGGGTGGAGAAGCAGCTCGAGGGCGTGTTGCAGGAGGTACGTCGTCGCGCACCGGCTGCCGGTTCGCCTTGAAACCGGGCATCGCATCGGTCATCAATACGCGCCCATGACTTCCGGGGCGGCGCCCGACAAGACCCTGCTCGTCGTCTACCACACGATGACCGACGGCACGCGGCAGATGGCCGAGGCTGCCGTGCGTGGCGCCCGCGCGGCCAGCGAGCGCGTGCAGGTGCGGTCCTTGCGCGCCCCGGATGCGCAACCCGACGACGTGCTCGCGGCCGACGGGTACCTGTTCGCGACGCCGGAGAACCTCGCCTCGATGAGCGGCATGATGAAGGACTTCTTCGACCGCTCGTACTACGCCGCGCTCGACCGCATCAACGGACGGCCTTACGCCACGTTGATCTGCGCGGGCAGCGACGGCGAGGGCGCCGCGCGACAGGTCGAGCGCATCGCGCTCGGCTGGCGACTGAAACCGGTCGCGCCCGTCACGATCGTGATCACGCACGCGCAGACGCCGGAGCGCATCCTGGCCCGCAAGGTCATCGGTGCCGAGGATCTGCAGCGTTGCGAGGATGTCGGTGCGGCGCTCGCCGCCGGGCTCGAGATGGGGTTGTTCTGACGGTGAATGCATTGCGGCGTTTGGTCCACGGACTCGAGGCCATCAATGAGTGGACCGGCCGCGCCGTCGCCTGGCTCACGCTCGGTTGCGTGCTCACGTGCTTCGCGGTCGTCGTGCTGCGCTACGCCTTCGACGTCGGGCATCCGTGGATGCAGGAGCTCTATGTCTGGCAGCACGCGATCGTGTTCATGGTCGGCTCGGGCTACACGATGCTCCACCGCGGCCACGTCAACGTCGACGTCCTGTACGGCCGCATGAGCGCACGTGGCCGCGCCTGGGTCGACGTGCTCGGCACGTTGCTGTTCCTGTTTCCCTGGCTGGCCGTGCTCGCGGTGACCTCGGCGCCGTTCGTGCTGTCGTCGTGGGCGATCCGCGAAACCTCGAATACGCCGGACGGCATGCCGGCCCTGTACCTGCTCAAGTCGGCGCTCTGGGTGTTCTGTGCGCTGATGTTCCTGCAGGGGCTCGC
The DNA here is from genome assembly GCA_036377475.1 of Steroidobacteraceae bacterium. Taxonomy (GTDB): domain Bacteria; phylum Pseudomonadota; class Gammaproteobacteria; order Steroidobacterales; family Steroidobacteraceae; genus RPQJ01. The sequence continues at coordinate 1,649 of DASUYI010000347.1, forward strand.
GTTGCTCGCGCGACGCGCACTGTTCCTGGCCGGTCGGCCGCTGCCCGATCCCGAGCAAGACAAGGTGAGCGATGAGCGGCTCTGATCGCCGACCTCGGATTGGCGTCGCATGAGCGAGGTGCTGATCGGCGAACTGCTGTCGGTCGCGATGTTCGCCGGGACCGTGCTCGCGATCATGGCGGGCTATCCGGTCGCCTTCACGCTCGCGGGCGTCGGCCTGTTCTTCGCGACGCTCGGCATCGCCTGCGGCGTGTTCGACGTCGCGATCCTCTCCGCTCTGGTCGGTCGCTATTTCGGCACGATGACCAACGAGACGCTCGTCGCGGTGCCGTTGTTCGTGTTCATGGGCGTGATGCTCGAGCGTTCCAAGATTGCCGAGGCGCTGCTCACGACGATGGGCGAGCTCTTCGGTGCCCTGCGCGGCGGCCTGGGCTACTCCGTCGTCATCGTCGGCGCCCTGCTCGCGGCCTCGACGGGCATCGTGGGCGCCACGGTCGTCACGATGGGCTTGCTCTCGCTGCCCGCCATGATGCGCGCGGGCTACGACCCGAAGCTGGCCGCGGGCACGATCTGCGCCGCGGGCACGCTCGGGCAGATCATTCCGCCGTCGACGGTGCTGATCTTCGTCGGGGACATCCTGCAGGGCGCGAACCAGCGGGCCCAGCTCGAGCTGGGCAACCTGTCGCCCGAACCGATCTCGGTCGGGCAGCTGTTCGCCGGCGCGATGCTGCCCGGACTCCTGCTGGTCGGTCTCTACCTCGCCTGGATCCTCGTCAAGTCCATCCTCGACCCGAAGTCCTGCCCGCCGTTGGCGATGACCGACGAGCAGCGGGCCGGGCTCGGACGACGCGCGCTCGGCGCGCTCGCGCCGCCGCTCGCGCTGATCCTCGCGGTGCTCGGCTCGATCCTCGCGGGCGTGGCAACGCCGACCGAATCGGCCTCGGTCGGCGCGGTCGGGGCGATGCTGCTCGCCGGTGTCCGCAATCGCTTCGAGTTACGCGTGCTGAACGAGGTGATGCGGACGACGCTCTCGATCACGTCGATGGTGTTCGTGATCCTGCTCGGCGCCAGCGTGTTCAGCCTCGTCTTCCGCGGGCTCGGGGGCGAGAACCTCGTGCACGAGGCGCTCGACGCTCTGCCGGGCGGCGCCTTCTCGGCCGTGCTCGCGGTGATGGTCGTGATTTTCGTGCTCGGCTTCTTCCTCGATACGTTCGAGATCATCTTCATCGTCGTGCCCATCGCCGCGCCGGCGTTGATCAAGCTTGGCGTCGACCCGGTCTGGCTCGGCGTCATGATCGGTCTCAACCTGCAGACGAGCTTCCTCACGCCGCCGTTCGGCTTCGCGCTTTTTTATTTGCGCGGCGTGGCGCACCGGTTGGTCCGCACGATCGACATCTATCGCGGCGTCGTACCGTTCGTGACGCTGCAACTGGCCGGTCTCGCGCTGGTGGCGCTGATGCCGAGCCTGGCCACGCACCTGCCCGACCGGTTGTTCCGGGCGGAGGCTGCCGATGTCCAGACGGCCAGGCCGACCTTGCTTGCACCGTCGGCGCCGAGCGGCTCGCCCGTCGCCGATGATTTCGGCGACCTGTTCGAGGACGCGCCGTCGGACGAGAACAAGCCGTACTACGACGACCTGGAAGGGCTCGAGCAGGAGTGATCGCCCAGCGATCGAGCACTCCGCGGACTGGCTGGCGCATCATTCATGGACGCCCGGCGAGGTCCGTTGTAATCATTCGACCGCTTGATTCCAGAGGAGACGCAGCATGGACCGATTCACGGGCGGTTGCCTTTGCGGCAATGTCCGATTAGTGGCGTCGGGACTCCCATACCGGGTCGGCCTGTGTCACTGCCTCGACTGCCGCAAGCATCACGGTGCCCTTTTTCACGCTTCCGCGGTGTTCCCGCAGGATGCGGTAACGATCGATGGCGAGACACGCGACTACGCCGGACGGTTCTTCTGTCCCCGCTGCGGCTCGTCCGTTTTCGGACGCACCGAAGACGAAATCGAAGTGAACCTGGGATCCCTGGATGCCCCTGACCAGTTGATGCCAACCTACGAAAGCTGGATCGTCCGTCGCGAGTCGTGGTTGCCGCCGTTTCCGCTCACGAGACGATACGAGCACGATCGTGACGCCACGGGTCGCTTCGAGGAGTAGGTGGCACGAAGGGTACGAGGTGGCCAATGCTGAAACGAGTCGCGGAAGTGCTCTGCCTGGGCTGTCTTGTGCTGTGCGGCGCGAAAGCGACGGCGCAGCCCGCGGTGCCGATCGACCAGGAGCCAGCACACCGGCTCGCGCTGCAGAACGCGCACATACGCGTGTTCGAGATCCAGTTGCCGCCCGGCGAAGACACGCTCTGGCATGTGCATCGGCACGATGGAATTTCCGTTCGACTGGCAGACGCGACAATCGAGGACCACCCGAAGGACGGGCCGGCCAGGACGATGCGTCTGCGTCGGGGGGCGGTCGCGTACGGCGCGACGCCGACGGCACTGACGCACAGGGTCCTTAATGCCGGCGAGACGACGTTCCACAACATATACGTCGAATTAATGCCGGGCCATGGCGGAGAGACCGCTCGCGCGACAGCGACCGTGTCCGATCCCCGGGTGGAGTTCGAGAACGATCGCGTGCGCGCGCTGCGTCGGATCCTAGCGCCCGGCGAATCGACGGCCGTGCACACACACGCGTCGAGCGGTGTGGCCGTGCTCGTCACCGCGGGTCGCCTCGAGGTCTCTTATCCGCAAGGTGCCGCGAGAACCCTCGACGTAAAGGCCGGTGCGGTGCACTGGATCGACTCGGGAACCACCCACACGTTGAAAAACGTCGGCGACGCGCCCGTGGAAATCGTCGACATTGAACTCAAGTAGATCCGGAGTTGCGTTTGGTGAACTGGCCTCGTGCCTCGTCTGTCTATTCGCGGACACTGCCGCCCGCTTCACCGTGGCTTCAGCACGGCTTGGCGCCTCCTGCTCGATCTCCCACTGGTGCCAAACGTATTACAAGCGCTACTTCAGCCTGAACTCGAACGGCAATCGCCGTGCATTTAGGAACGCCTGTTCGCCCACTCGCGTCCAGGGCGTGATGTCTTTCCGGAACGCGAGGAAGTCTTCGACGATCCGCCGGACGATGCGGTTCGGTGTGCGGTCGCCGGCGTGGATCTCGTTGAGCACTGCGTTGGCGGCATTGCCGCAGGCCATCAGCACTTCCTCCGGCAGCGGCCGCACGATCACGCCGTGCTTCTTCACGAGCGTGCGCAAGGCCGGCCCCGATCGTGCGTTGTACTCGGCGAGCATGTCGCGCGTGGAAGCTTCGCACGCCGTACGCACGATCGTCTGCAACTCTGCGTCGAGCGTCTGCCAGGCCCGCTCGTTGACGATGAGCTGCAGGCTCGGCCCGGGTTCGTGGTAGCCGTGCGAGTAGTAATAGCGACACACCTGGTAGAAGCCGAGCGCGAGGTCGTTGAACGGGCCGATCCACTCGGCTGCGTCGATCGCGCCCGATTGCAGCGCCGGGAAGATCTCGCCGCCGGGCAGCGACACCGGCGTGACGCCGAGCTTCTGCAGGATGCGGCCCTGGATGCCGGGCGCGCGGAACTTGAGGCCTTTCAGGTCGTCGACCGAGCGGATTTCGCGCTTGAACCAGCCGAGCATCTGCGTGCCGGTGTTGCCGGCGTGGAAGCCACGGAGCCCGAACGGTGCGTAGAGCTCGTCCCAGAGCTTCTGGCCGTTGCCGTATTTCATCCAGGCGTCCATCTCGTCGGCGGTGAAGCCGAACGGGAACGCCGTGAAGAACGCGCAACCCTCGGACTTGCCGGTGTGGTAGTACGCGGCGTCGTGCCCGAGCTGCGCGGTGCCGTTCGCGACCGCGCCGAAGCACTCGAGGGCCGGCACGAGTTCGCCCGCGGCGTAGACCTTGATCCGCAGCCTCCCGCCGCTCATCGCCGTGATGTTCGCGGCGAGCCGCTCGGCGCCCGTGCCGAGCCCGGGCAATCCCTTGGGCCAGCTCGTGACCATGCGCCATTCGCGGACGTTCTTCGAGATGGCCGGCGCGGCGAGCGTGGCGCCCGCACCGAGCGCGGCGACCTTCAATAGCGACCGTCGGTTCACGTTGCGGATCCTGTCGTCGTCGTCGTTGGATGACTGCGTAGGGGGCCCAAGATAGCCGCAGCGCGTGCGTTTGGTCAGCTCTTGCGCAAGACTGCCGCCCTTTGCCCGCCCCCGACCGGAGGATCACACAGGTGCCGTCGCCGCGCTCGCCCGAAGACTCGTCGCGCGCGTCACGGGCTACGTGGGTCGCCGCGTGCTGGGCGCTGCTTGCGCTCGCCGCGGCAGGATCGTGGTGGCACGCCGCGAGCCCGGTGTCGCTTCCGGACGGCGCGGCGGGGCGCTTGCCCTGCGTGTCCTATGCGCCGTCGCAGCGGCACGCCGGACGCGCTGATCAGTCACTCACGGCCGAACGGATCCGCGTCGATCTCGCGCTGCTCGCCCGGCGCACGTCCTGCGTACGCACCTACACGGTCGCCGAAGGCCACGACCTCGTCCCGGCCGTGGCGCACGAGCTCGGCATGGAGGTCTTGCTCGGGCTCTGGCTCGGTCGGGACGCCGCGCACAACGAGCGCGAGCTCGCGCGGGGCATCGCGGTGGCCAAGCGGCATCGCGAGACGGTGCGCGCGATCGTCGTCGGCAACGAAGTGCTGTTGCGTCGCGAATTGACGCCTGAGCAACTCGCGTCGCTGATCCGTCGTGTCGGCGCCGAGACACGACTGCCCGTGACCTACGCCGACGTCTGGGGACGCTGGCTCGATCACGCGACGCTCGCGCGCGACGTCTCGTTCGTGACCGTGCACATCCTGCCGTACTGGGACGACGAGCCGGTCGCGGTCGACCAGGTGATCGAGCAGGTCGACGGGCTGTACACCGAGTTGCAGCGGCGCATCCCGGGCAAGTCCCTGTTCATCGGCGAGACCGGCTGGCCGAGCGCGGGTCGTCCGCGCGGCCCGGCCGTCCCCGGTCGCGTCGAGCAGGCGCGTTACCTGCGCGAGTTCACCGTGCTCGCGGCACGGCGCGGTTTCGACTTCAACGTGATCGAGGCCTTCGACCAGCCGTGGAAGATCCCGCACGAAGGCACGGTGGGCGGCCACTGGGGTCTCTACGATCGCGAGGCGAGGCCCAAGTTCGCGTGGACCGGACCCGTCGTCGACGCACCCCAAGGACGCTGGATCGCGGCGCTGGCGGTGCTGGCCGGTTTGCTCGGCGCTGCGGCGGCGGGCCGCGGCGGACGAGACGGCACGCGGGGGCGAGCCGCCCTCGTCGCGTTCGGCTTCGTCGCGACCCTGGTCACGCTCGGCGCCCGGCAGTGGCGATACCTGTTCGACGCCAACGCCTCGTTCGTCGACTGGGTAGTCACGCTGGTCGTGTGCGCGGTGGGCTGGCTCGCACTCGGGAGGGCGACCCGCACCCTGGCCACACCCCGCGTCGGGCCCGCGCCAGACCCGATTCCACGACTGGTCGCCCTGATTCTTCTCGCCGGCGCGGCTTACGTCGACCTCGGGCTCGTGTTCGCCGGCCGGCACCGCGATTTTCCGGTGTGGCTGTTCGCGCCGGGCGTGCTCGCCTTCGCGGTCACGTCGCTGGTCGATCCGAAGTCGCGCGCAAGCGCGCTGCAACGTCGCGGTGGCAGCGACGAACTCGTGCTCGCGTCGTGGCTCGTCGTTGCAGGCGTGCTGGTGCCCTGGATGGAGCGATTCGCGAACCTGGCCTCGGTGGGCTGGGGCTCAGCGAGCATGTTGCTCGGCCTTGCCGTGCTGCTCCCGTGGGCCGCCCAGGCGCGCGAGCACCATCGCGCCGCCGATCACCCCGGCCCCGGCCCAGGTGAAGTTGTACAGCACCATGCCGACGACCCCGATCGCAACGGCCGCGCAGGCGAGCCTCCGCGATCGCCGCCATAGCGCCGCCGCGGCGCACGCGAGGCTCGCGAGGCCGAACACGTCGTGCACGAACGCGCGGATCACGAGCATGCGCACCTGGCACCACCATGGCGCCATCGCCGCGTCGCACACCGCACCCAGGTCCTCGCGCTCCACCAGGCCGTAGCGTACGGCGGTGGCCGCGACCCACGCGGCCGCCCCGACCGACCCGAGCCCGAGGAGCGTGCGCGCGAGCGAGCGAGGTG
>DASUYI010000348.1:0-8939 GCA_036377475.1 Steroidobacteraceae bacterium
GCCTTCAGTCGTGCTCGCGGCGGCGGGCGCGCTCCATCAGGGCGGCCACGGCCTCGCGCGGAGGCACCCCGTCCCGCAGCACGCGGCAGACCTGCTCGCAGATCGGCATCTCCACGCCATGGCGCGCCGCCAGCGCCCGGACCGCCGCAGCCGCGGGCGCGCCTTCGACGACCTGGCCGATTTCGGCGGCGGCGGCCGAGGCGCTGTGCCCAGCCGCCAGCGCGAGACCGAAGCGGCGATTGCGCGACTGGTCGTCGGTGCAGGTCAGCACGAGGTCGCCGAGCCCCGTGAGCCCCATGAACGTGTCCTTGTGGGCGCCGAGCGCGACCCCGAGCCGCATCATCTCGGCGAGCCCGCGCGTGATCAGCGCGACCCGGGTGTTGGCGCCGAAACCCAGTCCGTCGGAGATGCCGGCGCCGATCGCCAGCACGTTCTTGGTGGCTCCTCCGACCTCGACGCCGATCATGTCGGTCGAGGCGTAGGCGCGAAAATTCTTTCCCGACAGCCGCTGCGCGAGTTCCATCGCGTAGTCGCGGTCGCGCGAGGCGACCGTCATGGCCGTCGGCAACCCGAGACCCACCTCGCGCGCGAAGGTCGGGCCCGAGAGCACGGCGGTCGGGACCGACATGCCGAGGACTTCGGACGCGACCTGGTGCGGCAACTTGCCGGTTTCGAGCTCGAAGCCCTTGGTGGCCCAGGCGATGCGCATGTCGGGCCGCAGCAGCGGTGCGACCTGGTCGAGACAGGCGCGGAACGCATGGCTCGGCACCGCGATCAACAGCTCGTCGGCCGCGGCGACCGCGTCCCGGAGCGTGGGCGCGATCTCGAGCGCGTCGGGAAACGGCGCCTCGGGCAGGTAGCGCTGGTTGATGCGATCCCGCGCGAGGTCGGCCATCTCGGGTGGCGCGAGGCCCCAGAGTACAGTGCGGTGGATCGTGCGGGCGAGGTGTACGGCGAGCGCCGTGCCCCAGGACCCGGCGCCGATCACGGCCATCGTGGACCGCGACGCGGCGTCGACCCCGGCATCCTTCGAGGTCGTCACGCAGCTCCCCTTGTTCGAACCGTCAGGCCGGATGCAACTCTAGCGCGAATGGTTCGCTCGGGTCAGTTGACCGTGACGGGGGACGGCGCCGATTGTGCGGCTGCGGCCTGCTGGGCGGCGGCGCGGGCATGCAGGGCTTCGAACGTCACGAGCGGCAGCAGGAACGGCGGGAAGCCGCCCTTGGTGACGAGTTCCGACACGGTCGAACGCGCGTACGACAGCAAGTAATTCGGGGCCATGATCGAGAGCACTTGCGCGAGGTCAGTCGCCGAGAGGTTCTTGATCACGAACGCGCCGGCCTGCTGCAGTTCGAGCAGCCACACGGTCTTGTCGCCGACCTTGGCTTCGAGGTTCACCTGCAGCACGACTTCGTGCACGTCCTGCGCCATCGCGGCCGCGCGCGTGGCGATGTTCAGGTTCACGGCTGGCTGGCCCTCGAACTGCCCGAACGGACCGTTCGGCGATTCGAACGAGACGTCCTTGATGTAGACCGCCTGCGGCGTAACGACCGGCGCCTGCGGGTCGGCGGCGGGCTGCGAAGGAGGCGTCGGCGGTGTCTGATCGGTCATCGGAAGAATTCCTGTGGGATCGTCGTTGGCATGGAATGCGTCGCTCAGGCGCGGCCCAGCAGCGAGTCGAGCTCGCCGGCCTTGTCGAGCGCATAGAGGTCGTCGAAGCCGCCCACGTGGCGGTCGCCGATGAAAATCTGCGGCACGGTGCGACGGCCGCCGCTGCGCTTGAGCATCGCGTCGCGCTGCGCCGGGTCCTCGTCGACCTTCACCTCGCTGAACCTGACGCCCTTGCGTTGCAGCAGGCCGCGCGCGCGGTCGCAATACGGGCACCAGCCCGTCGAATACATCGTGATCGCTGGGTGCGTCGCGTCGCCCGTCACGGGGTCCCTCCTGTCTTCTGCTTGCCGCCGCCTTCCTTGACGAGCGGCAGGTTCTCGGCGCGCCAGGCCTGCAGGCCGCCACGCAGGTTCACCACCTTGGTGAACCCCTGCGTCCTGAGCGTGCGGGCCGCGGCGCCGGCGCGCATGCCGCTTTCGCAGCACGTGACGATGACTTTGTCCTTGAACCGCTTGAGGGTTTCCGCCGCGTTCGCCATCTCGTCCTGTGGGACGTGGCGGGCATCGATGATGTGTCCGGCGTCGTACTCGGCCTGGGTTCGCACGTCGAGCAGCAGCGCGCCCTGGTTCATGAGCCGCACGGCGTCGGTCGGGCCGACGGCCTGCCCGCCGGAGCGGGCCCTGCTGAACTCGTACGCGGCGACCGCGAGTGCGAGCACGACGGTGCCCCCGAAAAGCAGCGGGTGCCGCACGGCATATTCGAGGAATCGCTCCATCGCATGGACCGGGAAAAGAGGATCGCGAAGTATAGCAGGCGGCGTCGACAGGCTAGACTTGCGCGGCTTTTGCGACGGCCCGAGCCGCAGCACGCTCCCGAGGATTCGAACGTTTGATGCCGCCGCTCCGACAGACCCGCCTCGTCCCGATCTGCCTGGCGTCGGCCCATGCCCTGCGGCGTGGATCGCGGGCGGCCCGGCTGGGCCTGCTCGTGGCGGTGACCGTGGCGGTCGGGCTCGCCACCCCCGGCGTCGTGCTTGCGGCCAAGCAGCAGACGCCGGCGCAGAAGGAAACCGAGCTGCGCAAGCTCAACGAGCGCATCGAGAAGGTGCGCAAGTCGGTCAACGCGGATGTGCGCAAGCGGGACAAGCTGTCCGTCGAACTGCGCGAGGCCGAGCTTGGTGTCGCCGCGGCGCGCCGCGAACTCGACGACATCAAGGCGCAGCGTCTCGCGGCCGAAGGTCGCCTGCGTGAACTCGAGCGCGAGCAGTCGCGTGCGCAACGCGAGATCGATTCGGAACGGTCCGAACTCGCCGGCGAGCTGCGCACGGCCTACGTCAACGGGCGCGAGGAGCAGCTCAAGCTGCTGCTGAACCAGGAAGCACCGGCCAGCTTCGGTCGAATGCTGGCCTACTACGGTTACTTCGGCCGCGCGCGCGCCGACCGCATCCGCGGCATCCAGGACAAGCTCGAGCACCTCGCCCTCGTGGGGGAAAAGATCGCCGCCGAGAAGACACGGCTCGAGACGCTCGAGCAGCAGCGTGAGGAGCGCGTCGCGGCATTGAGATCTTCGCAGGAGCAGCGCGCCCGCGCGGTCGGTGCGATCGACCGCCAGATCCGGACGCGAGGCGGCGAACTCGATCGGCTGCAATCCCAGGCGCGGTCGCTCGAGAAACTGATCGCCGAACTGCGCAAGGCGATCGAGAGGGCCGAGCGCGAGGCGGCGGCCAGGTCGCGTGCCGGGACTGCCGTGAAGCCTGCGCCGTTCGAGCCGCTCAAGGGCAAGCTGCCGTGGCCCGTGCAGGACGGCAAGGTGCTCGCCCGGTTCGGCCAGCCGCGCGCGGGTGGGTCGCTGCGCTGGCAGGGAATGCTCATCGGCACCGATCGCGGCGCCCGCGTCCGCGCGCCCTTCGGCGGGCGGGTCGTCTACGGCGACTGGCTCCCCGGAATGGGTCTCATGCTGGTCCTCGACCATGGCAGCGGCTTCATGAGCCTGTACGGCCACAACGAGGAGTTGTTCCGGAAGGTCGGCGAGACGGTGGCAGCCGGCGACGTGATCGGGTCGGTCGGCGATTCGGGCGGGCATGCCCAGCCTGCGCTGTATTTCGAGGTCCGCCGGGGTCGCACCCCCGTCGACCCGCAGCTCTGGCTCACCCGGAAGTGAGGTGCGCGTCGCGGTTTTGAGCCAACCGAACCGGGATGATTTCTGTCCGGATACTTCCAGGTTGGTTCATTCCGATGCAGACGGCCATGGCGCTCGGTGACGCGCCGCTACCGGTCAGCGCAACGTCACTCGACCCGTACGGGCAGCTCATCAAGATGCTGCTGCCGCGCGCCCAGTCAATCCTGGTCTACGACCGCATGGGCGTCTGCATCTGGCAGAGCGACGGCGTCGAAGGGCCCGACCTGCTGGCGCTGATGCAGGATGCGCACTCGGAGGAGATGTCGGCCGGCGAGTCGGGCACGGAAGGCTTTTCGGAGCGCCTGCCCGGCGGGCAGACGGCCTACGTCTTCGTGCTGCGCGACGAGGCGCGCGACCTGATCGGCTCCGTCGGCCTCGTCTGCCGGGACACAAACAACGAAAGCCGCCCGTTCTCGCTGCTGCAGGCGCTGCTGCGGCCGGCGCTGCTGTGTCTGCAGCGTGAGCTCGCCTCGCAATCGAGCATCGGCAATCTGCAGCGCAGCCTCTCCGTCCGCGACCGCGACCTCGAGCTGCTGCTCGGCGCGACGCAGGATGAGGCCGCGACCGGCGACGCGACCGACGACTTCGCGCGGCTCGTGCAGGGCTGCATCGATCACCTCGGGTGCGCCGTCGGTGCGCTGCTGATCCCCGACAAGAACATTGCGGTCTGTCGCACCGGCGAGGGAACGCCGCCGAGCTCGGGCGCGGAGGTGCTCACGCGCACGCACCGTCACCTGATCGGCTGGACGCAATTGCACCGGCAGACGATGACCTCGAACGCGCTCGCCTCGTCGGGTCCGCTCGCGAACGTGCGCTACAAGGTGCTGTCGTGCCCGGTCATGCACGGCGCGCAGCGCGTGCTCGGCGTACTCGTGCTGTTCAAGCCGCTGCACGGAGCCGACTTCGACCTGCGGCAGGTGCGCATCGTCGAGCTGCTTGCACGCCGCGTCGCGTACATCCTCATGAACGCGTACGACCCGACGACGGGCCTGCTGACGCGACCGGCGTTCGAGAAGCGCGCACACGCCGTGCTCGCCGCCGGCCAGGGCGGCAACCACTGCGTCGTGTACGCCGACATCGACCGGCTGCACGTGCTGAACGAGAACCTCGGCATGCACGTCGGCGACGAAGTCATCGTGCGCGTGGCGGAGGCGATCCGCCGCAGCGTGACGCCGCGCATGCTCGCTTCGCGCATCTCCGGCGACCGCTTCGCGTTGCTGCTGCCGGATGCGAACGTCGATCGCGCGCAGGACCTCGCCGAGCGCCTGCGGGACGCTCTCGAGCGGCTCGCGTTCGTGCGCGACCGCCAGACCGTCGACATCACCGCGAGTTTCGGCATCGCGGCAGTCATGGGCGGGCACCTGTCGCTGTCGCACGCGCTCGCCTCGGCCGAAATCGCCTGCAAGGCGGCCAAGGACCGGGGCCGCAACCGCGTCGAGATCTATGCCGACGGCGACCAGAGCATCGTCCGCCGCTACACGGACCTCACGCTGGTCGGCACGGTCCGCTCGGCGTTGCTCGACCAGCGGTTCCGGCTCGAAGCGCAGCCGATCGTGCCGCTCAACGGCGCGCCGCCGCACCCGAAGTTCGAGCTGCTGCTGCGCATGACCGACGAGGCCGGCAACAGCGTGCCGCCGGACAAGTTCCTCTCGGCCGCCGAGCGCTACCAGCTAGCGCCCGCGATCGACCGCTGGGTCGTCCGGCGCGTGATCGAAACGCTCAAGCCGCTGGCGGAGCGCCTGCAGCAGCTGCACGCCTGCTTCGCGGTCAACATCTCCGGCCAGTCGCTCGGCGACGCCGACTTTGCGACGTTCATGGAGAGCACGCTGCGCGACGCGGGCCTGCCGCTCGAGCTGCTCTCGTTCGAAGTGACCGAGACGGCGGCCGTCGCCAACATCGTCCGCGCCGAGGCGCTGCTGCGCCGGCTGCGCGAGCTCGGGTGCCCGGTCGCCCTCGACGACTTCGGCCGCGGCCTGAGCTCACTGACCTACCTCAAGACGTTGCCGGTCACGTACCTCAAGATCGACGGAAGCTTCGTGCGCGACGTCGTGACCGACGAGCGCTCGCACGCCATGCTCAGCGCGATCGTGCAGCTCGCACGGGCCATGGGGCTCGAAACCGTGGCCGAATGCGTCGAGAGCGACGCGATCCGGCAGGCGATCCAGGAGCTCGGCGTGTCGTACGGGCAGGGGTTCTCGATCGGCCGCCCGGTGCCACTCGACAAGGTGCTCGCCGCGCTGGATGCGGCTAACATCTCCCCACGAGAGTTGCTGACCGTCGTATCGAAGTGAACCGCCGCCTTTCCATCCCGCTGGCGCTGGCCCTGGGCGCCGCACTGGGCTTTGCCGTCGCGCACCTGCCCGAGGTGTTCCGCGCCCAGCCGGCGGCGATCGCGGCTTCACCGCCCCCGGGAAAAGCCGTCACCCACGCGGCCTCGCACCGCCTGCTCGACGAAGTCGTGAGCCGGATCCGGCGCGAATACGTCGACAACGTCGTCGAACGTGCGCTCGATGAGGCGGCTGTGAAAGGCATCGTCGCCAACCTGGATCCGCACTCGGCCTTCCTGGACGCCCGCGAATACGACGAGATGCGCGCCACCACGACCGGCAGCTATTCCGGGGTCGGCATCGAGGTCTCGGCCGAGGGCGGCCGGGTCGTGGTCGTCACCCCCATCGAGGGGTCGCCGGCTGCGCGAGCGGGGGTGCGCCCGGGGGACGTCGTACTCACGGTCGATGGACAACCGGTGACCGCCGACCGGCTCGAGGAGACGATCGGCCGGATGCGCGGCGCGGTGGGCACACGAGTGCGGCTGGCCGTCGGGCGGTCCGGGCAGCCGGAGCCGATCACGTTCACGCTCGAACGCGGCGAGGTGCACGTGCACACGGTGCGCGCTGAGCCGCTGCCGGGCGACTACGGCTACGTGCGGATCACCCAGTTCAGCGATTCGACGCCCGACGACCTGGTAGCAGCGCTGTCGAGGCTCATGCACGCGCCGGACGACGCAGCCCTGCATCCGCTGCGCGGCCTCGTCCTCGACTTGCGCGGCAACCCGGGCGGCGTGCTCGAGTCCGCCGTCAGCGTCGCCGACGCGTTCCTCGACGCGGGTCTGATCGTACGGGCCGACGGACGCACCCCGGAGTCGCGCTTCGAGATGACGGCCACCGCGGGCGACGCGCTGCGCGGCGAGCCGATCGTCGTGCTCGTCGACGGTGGCTCGGCCTCCGGCTCGGAAATCGTCGCGGGTGCGCTCCGTGACCACCGCCGCGCCACGCTGATGGGCGAGCGCACGTTCGGCAAGGGGTCCGTGCAGACCGTGATCCCGCTGCGGGACGGCCAGGCGCTCAAGCTGACGACGTCCCGCTACTTCACGCCTGCGGGCACCTCGATCCACGAACGCGGCCTCGAGCCCGACATCGTGATCCGCCGGCTCGAGCACGAACCGGCCGTCACGGGACCGCTTCCCCCGATGAAGGATCCCGCCGTGCTCACGGCGCTGCAGTACCTGCGCGATCGCGGGTTGGGTATCCACTACGCGGCCGCAGCCGCGCCGGCGGACTCAGGCGCCCGCTAGCCGCGCGCCGGCGCCGATCAGCGCGCCGACCAGGAGGACGAGAACCGGCCCGAGGCTGAGCGCAAAACCCAGTTCGCGCTTCCCGGGGTCGCGCACGTACCCGCGGAAATACAGCACGCGGCCCAGCAGGTACACTGCGCCGAGGATGGCTGCCCAGTGCGCGTCGACGTACTGCGCGAACAGCCACAGCGACGGCAGCAGCACCACGACGAGCTCGAGCGTGTTCTGCTGCACGCGAAAGTAGCGCTCGAAGATTTCGTGCCCCGCGACGGCGGGCGCCTTGACGCCGTACCTGCCCCGGGCGCGGGCGACGGCCGTGCCGAACGCGAGGTACTGCAGCAGCGCCAACAGAGAGACGAGTGCGACGTATTCCATGACCGTGGTGCCCGAGTGGGTGGGAAGGCGCGGGAAGATTCCTTTACCATCCGCGGCAGGTCAACCATGGTGCGCTCCGGTCGCACGCGTAAAAAAGGGGAACGTCGCATGGTCGGATTACTGCTGCGCGCCGCGATCACGGCGCTCGCACTCTGGGTGGCCAGCCGCCTGCTCGAGGGCATCCATTTCGAGACGACGGGCAAGCTCGTGCTCGCCGCCGTCCTGCTCGGACTGGTCAACGCCGTCGTGCGACCGATCGCGTTCGTGCTCACGCTGCCGATCACGGTCGTGACGCTCGGGCTGTTCCTGCTCGTGCTCAACGCCGCGATGATCGGCCTCGTTGCGTGGGTCCTGCCGGGCTTCAGCATCTCGGGCTTCTGGACGGCCGTCGGCGGCGCCATCATCGTGGGGCTGGTGTCCTGGGCGGCGTCGACGATCATCGGCAACACGGGGCGGATCGAGCGTTTTTCGGCGCGACGCTGAAAGACGCAACTCGACGGACCCGGGCGAGCTGGAGACCGGCCCGGAAGACACGCCATCAACCCGTCCCTGGGGGCTCGCACTCGCCGTCCATGGCTCGTGACGGTCTTCCGGACCGGTCTCCAGCCCGCCCGAGTCCTGCGTCGGTGCGACGTCGCAGGTTGCGCGCGGTGCTGCTGAACGGACGCGGCAGAACGTGTGCGGGCCCGGGGTCGGGTTCGGAAGATCGTCACGAGCCATGGACGGCGAGTGCGAGCCTACACGGACGTACTTGCGGCGTATCTTCCGGACCCGACCCCGGGATCGCGCGCGTTCGTCGATGAGGTGCTGGGCTACGCGATTCGCGTCGGCAGCGTGACGAGCGCGACGCCGGCCAGGATCACGGCCATGCCGACCAGTTGCGGCGCGGAGAGCGCCTCGCCGAGCACGACCCAGCCGAGCACCGTCGCGATCGCCGGATTCACGTAGGCGAAGGTCGCGACGCGATCGGTGCGCGCGTTCTTGATCAGCCAGGCGTACGCCGTGTACGTGAGCGCGGAGCCGAAGACGGCCATGTACAGCATCGCCCAGAGGCCGCGTGGGCTCCAGCGCCATTCGGGCAGTTCGCCCGTCACGAGGCCGCCCACGAACAGCCCGGCCGATCCGAGCAGCATCAGCGCGGCGTTGAACGCCACGGGCTCGACCTGCAGCGAAGCGTTGCGATAGACGATCGTGCCGACCGACC
>DASUYI010000349.1:0-4412 GCA_036377475.1 Steroidobacteraceae bacterium
TCTGCGTAAACGGGACGACGACCCCGAGGCCGCGTCACTTGAGCGGCAACTCGAGGCCAGCGACGAGCTGCTCGACTTCGGCAGGGTTGGCCGCACCGGCCGCGCGCTCGATGACGCGACGGGCGAGGTGTGGTGCGAACAGCTGGATGAAGTCGAGCTGGTACTTGCGCAGCAGGCCGCCGCGACGGAACCCGATCCAGGTCGTGTGCGTGGGGAAGAGGTCCGACGTGTCGATGTGCACGAGGTCGGCATCGCCTTCGGCCTCGATCGCCATGCTCGCCACGATGCCGACGCCGAGTCCGAGCCGGACGTACGTCTTGATGACGTCCGCGTCGCGCGCCGTCAGGACGACGTTCGGCACGAGCCCCTCCTTGGCGAAGATGCCGTGCAGCGACGACGGCCCGGTGAAACTGAAGACGTACGTGATGATCGGGTGCGCAGCCAGCTGCTTGAGCGTGATTTTTTTTGCGCGCGCCAGCGGGTGGTTCTGCGGGACGACGACGTGCCGGTGCCACTTGTAGCAGGGCAGCAGCGAAAAGCCGTCGAACAGCGACTCGGAGCCGGTCGCGATCGCGAAGTCGATCCGGTCGAGTGCCGCCATCTCGGCAATCTGCTCGGAGGTGCCCTGGTGAAGGTGCAGCCTGACCTCGGGGTAGCGCTCGCGAAACGCCTTGATGACTTCCGGCAGCACGTAGCGGGCCTGCGTGTGCGTGGTCGCGATCGACAGCGACCCGCGCTCCTCGTCCTTGAGGTCGTCGGACAGGCGCTTGATGTTCTGCACCTCGCGCAGGATCCGGATGGCCCGGTCGATCACCTGCTGCCCGGCCGGCGTGACGCGCGTGAGGTTGCGGCCGTCGCGCACGAAGATCTGGAAACCGAGCTCGTCCTCGAGCAGCTTGATCTGCTTGCTGACGCCCGGTTGCGAGGTGTGGAGCTTCTCAGCCGCGGCCGTGATGTTGAGTCCGGTCTGGGCGACGGCGGCCAGATAGCGCAACTGGTGCAGTTTCATGCGGTCATTCTAAGCGAACGCGGACGATTCGCAGCTTGAGCGCCTGCGTCGTCGCGAGGGATACCCGATGCGGATCAGGCTGCGGGATCGCCATGACGCTGGCCACATTGCTGAGTCGCACGCCACAGGGGCTCGAGGCCCCGCTCGTCCGCGTCGAAGTGGACGTCGGCAGCGGCCTGCCCGCGTTCTCGGTCGTGGGCCTGCTCGAGACGACCGTCAAGGAAAGCAAGGACCGGGTCCGTGCCGCGCTCGCGAACTGCGGCTACGAGTTCCCGGCCGGCCGCGTGACCGTGAACCTCGCGCCCGCGGACCTCCCCAAGGAAGGCGGTCGTTTCGACCTGGCCATCGCGATCGGGATTCTCGCGGCGTCGGAGCTGCTGCCACCTGCGGTGTTCGACGGCGTGGAACTCTACGGCGAACTTTCGCTCGGCGGCGACGTGCACGGCACGCGCGGCATCCTGCCGAGCGCGCTGCAGGCTGGCCGTGCCGGGCACGCGATGATCGTGCCTGCGATCAATGCATTCGAAGCGGCGCTCGCACGCAGCGCGCGGGTGCTCACGGCGACACACCTGCGGGACGTCTGCCGTCACGCGACAGGGCAACAGCCGTTGCCGCTGCAGTCCTGCTCGCCGTGGCAGGAGGTCGTGCACCCTCGCGCGCCGGACCTCGCCGACGTGCGCGGACAGGCGGGCGCGCGACGGGCACTCGAGATCGCCGCGGCAGGCGGGCACAGCGTGCTGTTCATCGGTCCGCCGGGCAGCGGCAAGAGCATGCTCGCGCAACGGCTGTCCGGCCTGCTGCCCCCGCTCGACGACGACGAGGCGCTCGAGACCGCCTCGATCCGCTCGCTCTCGCGCAGGGGCCTGCAGCTCGATCAATGGCGGCGACGACCGTTCCGGGCACCACACCACACGGCGTCCGCGATCTCGATCGTGGGCGGCGGCGCCAGGCCGCGACCGGGCGAGATATCGCTGGCGCACAACGGCGTGTTGTTCCTCGACGAACTGCCGGAGTTCCGGCGCGACGTGCTCGAAGTGCTGCGTGAGCCGCTCGAGAGCGGCCACGTGGCCGTGGCGCGCGCCGCGTTCCACGCCGAGTTCCCGGCGCGGTTCCAGCTCGTGGCGGCCATGAACCCCTGCCCGTGCGGACACTTCGGCGATCCGCAGGGCCGCTGCCGCTGTCCTCCCGAACGCATCGCCGCGTACCGTGGCCGGTTGTCCGGACCCCTGCTCGACCGCATCGATCTTCACGTCGAGGTCGGACGCGTGGCGATCGAGGACATGGAGTCGAGCGCCGTTGCGCCCGAAGACACGGCGACGGTGGCGCGACGCGTCGCGGTTGCACGAGACGTGCAGTGTCGCCGGCAGGCGCGCCTCAACGCTCGTCTCGACGCGGACCAACTCGCAACGCTGTGTCGAATCGATGCCGCGGCCCGGGAACTGCTCGGACGCGCGATGCGCCAGCTGGGCCTCTCTGCACGCGCCTATCACCGCGTGCTGCGCGTCGCACGCACGATCGCAGATCTCTCACGAAGCGAAGCGGTGCGCACCGAACACGTCGCTGAAGCAGTCACGCTGCGACAACTCGATCGGCGGTCGATCGCACACATGACGCCCGAGCCGACGTGACCGACGGCCCCTCGCAGACATACGCGCGTGCATCTGCGATGGTTTACAGAATGCGAATCACGCGCAACGAGACCCGGTCCAGCGCGTCGACGTGGAAATGTCGAAGTTCCTTACATCGATGTATAAGCGTCGTTCGCACGGCACGCGACGATGACATAACGCGCCAATCCGCGAACTGCGTCACAAATCTGCGTAGGACAATCGGTAAACAGCACAAGCAAATACTTGCATTTGGCGTGATTTCGGGGCCCGAGCGCCTGGCCGCGGAAGGTTATGTCGCCTGCGCCACGCGCGCGGTGCCGGAGGTCTTTGCAGGGATTGGCGCAACTTATTATGTTGTATCGATAAGCAATTGTTTCTGCGAGTTTTTCCAACCATGGCACGACACTTGCTTCCAGTCTGGCAGGGATCGCCGTATCCAGGAATTGCACATGCTCAAGTACGCACGTATTGCCCTGCTGCCGATCGTCGCCGCGCTGACGCTCGTGATGGCGCCGGCAGAGGCCATTTCGATCGGATCAGGCACGTCTGCCACGTCGGCGCAGACGGCGCCTGCGACTTCGCAGCAGCCCACCAAGAAGCAACTGAAGCAGCAGCGCAAACTCGCGAAGAAATGCGCCAAGCTTCGCGCCGGCAAGATCAAGAAGGCGAGCAAACGCGCCAAGTACGAGAAGCTGTG
The DNA here is from genome assembly GCA_036377475.1 of Steroidobacteraceae bacterium. Classification (GTDB taxonomy): domain Bacteria; phylum Pseudomonadota; class Gammaproteobacteria; order Steroidobacterales; family Steroidobacteraceae; genus RPQJ01. The sequence goes on from DASUYI010000349.1 coordinate 3,317, forward strand.
CGCCCAGCCGACGGGTTCCACGCCGCCGGCCCAGGGGCAGGGTTCCGCGCCGGACCTCGACGAAGGGCAGGACACGTCCACGCCGACGAGCGGCGGATCGGATGGCGATGGCCCGGACACCAACGGCGGTTCGACGGGCAACGGCAATGCCGGTGGCGGCTCGAGCCAGGCCGGCGGCGGCTACCTCGATGAAATCCTCGACAGCCCGCCGATCTTCACGCCGCCGCCGGGCGGCAGCGGAGACGACTCGAGCGACGATACGCAGGTCCCAACGGTCGACGCCCTGGTGCCGACGAACGCCGTGCCGGAGCCGGGCTCACTGGCGTTGCTGGGACTCGGGCTCGCCGGCCTGGGACTGGCAGGCACACGTCGCCGCAAGAACTAGACGACGCCGCGAAGTCTCGAACGCGCGCCCTGGAGGCAACTCCGGGGCGCGTTGCATTTGGACGTCAGGGCAGCGGCACTTCTTCGATGGGCGTGACCGCCGTGGCCGCGATCTCCGCTTCACGCAGTTTCGACTGCACGTCGTGCAGTTCCTCGACCGTCTCGATCGGGCCGATGCGGACGCGGTACCAGGTTTCGTCGTCGACCGGCGCGCGCTGGATCCTCGCGTCGATGCCGAGGTAGGCGAGCTTCGCGATCAGCTTCTCGGCCTCGCCCTGCTGCTTGAACGAGCCCGCCTGCAGCACCACGTCTCCGGTGGGCAACGGCGACCGAGCCGACGTGGTCCCCATCCCGGGTGCGGAGCCGACTTCGACTTCCTGCTTCGGCAGCATCTCGTAAAAACCGAAGTCGGTGGCCGTCGCCGGGCTCGCCTCGGGCGCGCCTTCGATCGTGTCGTCGCTCGCGACGGCCGAGGCGGGCGCCGCGGAAGGCGCGGGCACGGGTACGGCTGCGTTGGCCTGCGCCTGCCGCGTGTAGTGGAGGTGCACGCCAAGGGCCACGAGCAGGCCCAAGCTCAAGCCGACGCCGAGGCCGACCCAGCCGTTGAACGACGTGTGGCCGACCGCCACGTGCTTGTGCCGCCGCACGTCCTTGTAGTCACGGCTCAGGGTGCGTGCGCCCGTCAAGGGTGGAGCCATTACATCGCCTCCGG
>DASUYI010000350.1:0-4004 GCA_036377475.1 Steroidobacteraceae bacterium
GGCACGTACGCCATCTATGCACACCTGCAGCTGGACACGGTACGCGTGCGACCGGGCCAGCGCGTCGGCCGCGGCGAGTACATCGCAAACTCCGGCAACACGGGCTTCAGCAGCGGGCCGCACCTGCATTTCGTCGTGCTGCGCAACGTCGGGCTGCGCAGCGAGTCGCTGCCGGTGACGTTCGCGGGCGTCGGCGGGACCGTCGTGGCGGCGCGCAGCGGCGAGATGCTCGCGGCCTTCTAGGGCCTGTTAACACTCATTCTCATTAGCTGCGGCGCGGCCCGCTCACCCGTCGGGACCGTCGACGCGCGCGACGATGTTCGTGCCCAGCATGCCGACGATCATGGCGGCGACGAACGCGAACGCGGCGGGCCCGAGCGTCGTCAGCAGCATCAGGCCCGGGCCGGGACAGATGCCGCTCAAACCCCAGCCCAGGCCGAAAATGACTGCGCCGATCATCAGCGCTCGATCGATGCGGCGCGGCGTTGCGGCGGGGGCGCACGGGCCGGCGGCGGTGATCCGGCCGCGTCGTACGAGGTACGACACCGGCGCGAGCACCGCGATCGCGCCCGCCATCGTGAAGACGAGCGCGGGGTTCCAGTCGCCGCCCACGTCGAGGAAGCCGAGCACGATGGCCGGGTTGACCATGCCGGAAAGCAGCAGCCCCGCGCCGAACAGCAGGCCCGCCACGAGAGCCGTCAGTAAGGTCACGGCTGCATCCCGTGCCGCACGACGGCAACTGTGAGCATCGCGGTCGCCATGAAAATGAGCGTCGCGACGATCGACCGCGGCGAGAGGCTGGAAATCCCGCACACGCCGTGGCCGCTCGTGCATCCGGAGCCGATGCGCGTACCGATGCCGACCAGCAGCCCCGACAGCACGAGGACGGCCAAGTTGTCGCCGGGCAGCGACGGATCGAGACCGACGATCGCCGCCGGCGCGAGCAGACCCGCCAGGAACGCGAGTCGCCAGCCGGTGTCGCCCGGCTCGCCACGGATCACGCTCGCGGTGATCCCGCTGATGCCGGCGACCTGGCCATTGCGCCACAGCAGCAAGGCGGCGCCGGCGCCGATGAGCACGCCTCCGAGCAGCGGGTGCAGCAGGTTCATCGGCAAATCATTGCAGACCGGACCGAGGGAGCGCCAGCGCGCCTGCTGTACACGGCCCGAACGAGGCCCGTGCCGGCAGCCGCGGCAGTGCTACGTGCCGAGCTCGTGCTGCAGGCGTCGAACCAGGGCGCCGTGTTGCGCGACGTCGAATCCGGGCGCCGCTTTCCAGTCATAGGCCCAGGGATGGGCCGTGGCCAGCGAGGCGGGCTCGTCGGCGAAGCGCGGAAACACGTGCGCGTGCAGCGCGGGCTCGAGGTTGCCGAACATCGCGTAATTGATCCGCACCGCACTGGTGACGCGAAGCACTGCGGCGCCGAGTCGCGCCATGTCGGCGAGAAACGCCTGCTGCGTGGCCGGCGACATCGCGTTGAGGTGCGGCACCACGGGATCCGGCAGCAGCAGGCAATAGCCGCGCAGCACCTGTGGATCGCCGAGCACGGCCCAACCCGAGGCGAGCCGCGCGATCCGCGTCGGGTCCGTGCCCGTGCGGCACGCCGCAACGCGCCGGTGGATCGCCGTGTCGAGCGTACTCATCTTGTCGTCACTTCCGAAACATGAAGTACACGGCACCGAGCATGCAGAGCGACGCCCAGAGGTAGTCGAGCTTGAGGGGCTGGCGCATGTAATACAGCATGAACGGCACGAACACCGACAGCGAGACCACCTCCTGCAGGATCTTGAGCTGGGGCAGCGTGAGCGCCGTGTGCCCGATGCGGTTGGCCGGCACCTGCAGCAGGTATTCGAACAGGGCGATGCCCCAGCTCACGAGCGCCGCCACGTACCAGGCGCGTCCGCTCAGGTTCTTGAGGTGCGCGTACCACGCGAACGTCATGAACACGTTCGAGGCCGTCAGCAGCACGATCGTCGTCGGGACCACGGGCATCGTCGTCGGCACGTCAGCGCTCCTTTTCGAGCGCGAACGGCGCCGGCAGGCGCACGCCGAGCGCCTGCAGCTGCTCGCGCGTCGTCCGCGGCTGCCGGTGCAGGATCGCGTGCCAGCCGCACTGGCGCGCGCCCTCCACGTTCGGCTCGAGGTCGTCGATGAACACGGTCGCGGCCGGGTCGAGCCCGAACATCGCCTCGGCCCGGCGGTAGATGTCCCGCTCGGGCTTGATTGCGCGGACACGGAACGACGCGCAGGCGCCGTGCACGAGCGAGTCGAGGCCGTAGCGACGGTCGAAGTGCTGCCAGTGCAGGTCGCCGGCGTTGGACAGCAGGTAGACGCGGTACTCGCCCATGAGTCCCGCCGCGAGTGCGAACATCTCCTCGGAGCGTTCGAACATGTCGAGCCAGCGCGCCTGCAGGTCGACTGCGTCGAGCGGTCGAGGCGCCATCGCGGCGATGCGACCGAGCAGCGCCTCGCCGCTCAGCTCGCCACGCTCGTGACCCGCGATGTCGACCTGGGCGAGCCAGCGCGGCAGGTCGCGCATGTCGATGCCGGCCTCGCTGAGGTAGCGGATGAAAGGCTCGTAGCGCAGCTCGAGCAGCACGCCGCCGACGTCGAAGACGATGTTGCGGATCACGGCCGGGAGACCTCTTCGGGTACGACCAGCCCAACGGCTCCGGCCTCGGGACGATGCGCCTCGTGCGGTTGCCACCCCAGGACCAGCAGCAACGCCGCGAAACCGACGACATAGGCGAGCGCGACGTGCCAGCCCGCGCGCAGCCACGCACCCACGGAGCGGGTTTCGGGATAGAGGTTCGTGATCGCCACGCCGGCCGAGGACCCGAACCAGATCATCGAGCCGCCGAAACCCACGGCATAGGCCAGCACGCCCCAGTCATAGCCGCCCTGCTCCAGCGCCAGTTTCGTGAGCGGGATGTTGTCGAACACCGCCGAGACGAATCCGAGTCCGAGCGCCGTCGGCCACGAGGCCGGCGGCAGCCGCTCCACCGGCATCATCGACGCCGAGAGCACGAGGCTCAGCAGGAAAATCGTGCCGCGCAGCGTCGCCGGGAGCACGGACCAGTCCGGGCGGCGCCAGCCTGCGGTCGCCAGCAGCACGACCCAGACGGTGAAGCCGAGGAACGGGAACGCGCTCGAGACTTCGGGGAAGCGCACGTTGGTCGAAACGTTGACCGCGATGGCCGCGACCAGGATCAGCGCGACGATGGCGACCCGTGGCCAGTCGATCGACACGTGTTCGAGGCCGTGTTTCAGGATCGGCGAATGACGCTGCTGCTGCAGCGACGCCGGGATGCCGAAGACGACGAGCGCGACGCCCGCCGCCACGTACGCGTGCAGCACGTCGAGCGGACTCACGCCGTCGATCCACATCATGGTCGTGGTCGTGTCGCCGACGACGCTGCCGGAGCCGCCCGCGTTCGACGCCGCGACGATGGCGGCGACGTAGCCGATGTGCAGCCGCTGGCGGAAGACGGTGCCCGCGACCGTGCCGCCGATCAGGGCCGCGGCGATGTTGTCGAGGAAGCTCGACAGCACGAACACCATGACGAGCAGCACGAAGGCGCCCCGCCAGTCGTCCGGCAGGTAATCGGGCAATCGGCGCGGGACGTGACTCTGCTCGAAGTGCCGCGACAGCAGCGCAAACCCCATCAGCAGGCCGAACAGGTTCGCGAGGATCACCCACTCCTCGTTCAGGTGTGCGAGCAGGCCACCGATCCCGGGCACGCCGTGAAAGCCGACCTCGACCAGCTTGTAGAGCGTGATCGACGCCAGTCCGGTCAGCGCGACCTCGAGCGTGCGATGGTGCAGCAGCGCGACGCCGAGCAGCGTCAACGCGAACAGCACGAACTCGAACGGGATGCCGAAGGGGTGCCAGCCCGGGACGACGGCCGCGGCACTCATGCCGCTTCAGCCGTGTCGATGCGCTCGAGTTCGCGCAAGCCGTCGGCCGCCGTCCGCAACCGCAGCACGAAATCGAAGCGGTCGAC
>DASUYI010000351.1:0-2390 GCA_036377475.1 Steroidobacteraceae bacterium
AGCACGCGCGTCGCATCCACGCGCGGCACGGCGCCTGAGGCGGCGACGCGCGCTTCGTGCATGGGTACGGAGCCGCAACACGCCGCCGAGATCGGCGCGTGGCTGACCGAACGCAGCGGCCGACGATTCGGAGCACGCCCGGCCGAAGCGGTCCACGGCGGCAGCATCAGCCGCTGCGTACGGTGGCCCGGTCAGGGCGGCGACGCGTTCGTGAAGCTGGCCCCTGCCGCGACGTTGCCGGCGTACGAGGCCGAGGCCGACGGTCTCGAGACGCTGCGTGCGGCCAGGGCGCTGCGCGTGCCGCAGGTCTACGCGGTCGGTCTTTGCGGCGGGCACGCAGTGCTCGCGCTCGAATGGCTCGACCTGTCGCCCCGGATCGCCGACCAGGCGGCCGTGCAGACCCGTCTTGGCGAACGGCTCGCGACGCAACATCGCGTGACGGCGGCGCAGTTCGGCTGGCACCGTCACAACACGATCGGCAGCACCCCGCAGCCCAACGATCCCGACGACGACTGGGTGCGCTTTTTCCAGCGACGCCGCCTCGGCCACATGCTCGAACTCGCGGCGGCCAGGGGCCTCGCTCGCAGGACGCTGGAGCGCGGACGCGAGCTCAACGAGCGCTGCCAGGCATTCTTCGGGGGTCATCGGCCGGCACCGTCATTGCTGCACGGCGACCTCTGGGGCGGCAACTGGTCGGCGGTGGCGCCGACGCGCGAACCGGCGATCTTCGACCCGGCGGTCTACCACGGGGACCGCGAAGCCGACCTCGCGTTCACGCACCTGTTCGGCGGCTTCGGAGGCGCGTTCTACGCGGCGTACGAAGCGCAGTGGCCGCTCGAGCGAGGCGCGGCCGCGCGTCGTCCGCTCTACAACCTCTACCACGTGCTCAACCACTATGTCCTGTTCGGCGGGCCCTACGCGCGGCAGGCCGACTCGATGATCGAACGGCTGCTGGCAGAGCTCGGCTGAGCGGACCTACGGCAGGCGGGTCTCGCCCTTGACGCCCGACACCTTGACCTCGCCGGAGGAATCGCCGAGCAGCGTGAAGTCGCGACCGACGTCGGCGACGCGGATGTCGCCGGAGGAATCCTGTTCGATGCTGACGCTGCCGGCGACGCGCTGGATCGAGATGTCGCCTGAACTGTCGCTCGGAATCACGACGTCCTTCGCGCCGACGATCACGATGTCGCCGGAGCTGTCACGGACCTGCACGCGGCCCGCCGCATCCTCGATCCGGACATCGCCGGAGCTGTCCCAGACCTCCACGTCGGAGCGCGGGCGGCGCAATACGATGTCGCCGGAACTGTCGGTGACCTTCACGACCCGCACGTCGGAGGCGACCAGGTCGCCGCTCGAATCGGTGATCTCCACGGGCAGTGACGCGGGCACGCTCACGGTCAGGTCGAGCGTCGCGTAGAACACCCCGAAGCCGACCATCCGGTCCGGCACCAGCACGTCGACCCGCAAGGTGGCGCCCTCACGGCGTATGGCGATGTCCGTCTGCTCGAGGAACTTCTCGCTGGAGGCACAGGCTTCGCCCTGCGCCAGCAGCGTCGAGCCGGTGGCGGGACGCACCTGCAGGTCGCCGGCGCGCGCGTTGATCTCGACGCGCGCAATGCCGGTCGTGTCGAGGCTCGCGCGACGGTCGGCCCGGTGCCTGCACGTGTCCCACGCCGCGGCCGGCGTGGCGACGACGAGCAAACCGAGGCCGAGCAGCAGGAAGCGGAGCGTCGGGCAGTGACGGGTGTGCATGGGCACGTCCTTCGGACTGGATGTCCTGATGGGATGCGCGGGGAGACGCGCGGGTTGCATCCGGCACGAAAAAAACACGGGTCGGCCCCTGGCCGGCCGACGCTGCCGCCTGTTGCGTCCGTCAGTGTTTCGCCATCACGTGTCGCACCACGGTGTAGTCCTCGAGCGCGTAGGCGGACAGGTCCTTGCCGTAGCCCGACCGCTTCAACCCGCCGTGCGGCATCTCGCTGACCAGCATGAAGTGCGTGTTGATCCAGGTGCAGCCGTACTGCAGCCGTGAGGCGGTGTCGAGTGCGCGGCCGACGTCCTTCGTCCACACCGACGAGGCGAGGCCGTAGTCGGAATCGTTCGCCCAGCGCACCGCTTCGTCGGTGTCCCTGAATCGTGTGACCGACACGACCGGGCCGAAGACTTCGCGCCGTACGATCTCGTCCGATTGCCTCGCGTTCGCGATCACGGTGGGTTCGAAGAAGAACCCGCCCCCGGCGCCCGACTGTCCGCCCGCGGTCACTTCGATGTGCTTCTGCTTCCGGGCGCGCGCGACGAAGCCTGCGACGCGGTCGCGTTGTTCCGCGCTGATCAGCGGCCCCATCTCGACGTCCTTCGCGGTCTGCGCGCCCATCCTGATCGACCCGACC
>DASUYI010000352.1:0-4576 GCA_036377475.1 Steroidobacteraceae bacterium
GGCGAGTACCACTCCGGCTACAACGCGATGATCTACGACGCGGCCGGAGAGCGATATGACGAGCTGCACAAAGTCGCGGTCGACGCGGTGACGTTCGACGCGACGACGAACGTGCTCAACATCAAGCTGAGCGCGACGAACGCCGCGACCGTGCCGACGCTGTCGGTGTCGTTCTACGGCTTCGACACCAAGGACTTCTACGTCGGCGCGCACACCCGCGACGGCGGCCAGCTGTGCAAGACGTCGACGGGCACGCAGGGTTGTCGTCTCGAGTACCCGGTGGGCGCCAACGCGTCGGCCTCGACGACCGACGACAATCCGCTGTTCGCGGAAGTGGCCACTGGCACACCGGGCAAGTGGGAAGTCAATCTCGACCTCACGAAGTACGTCCAGCCGAACTCGACCAGGACTCCGACGACGACCTCATCGGCCAGGGCGACGATCCCCGCGCTGATCGCGGACGGCACGATCAGGAAGGCCGAGATCGCGCTGCTGCCGAACCTCGCGATTGGCGGCCAGACGGTGGCGATCGACGCGGTCTCGAAGACGGTGGACCTCACGACGGGCGGCGCGTTCGTGGAGAACTACTTCCAGGGCGACAACGAGCTCGCCCCGGTCGCGGGTTGCGACGCGTGCCACGACCAGCTGGCGACGAATTTCCACAGCCCGGCCTACGGCGGCAGCGTCGTGGTGTGCCGTACCTGCCACGTCGTGACGAGCGGGGGCTCGCACCTGGAAATGCAGTCGCGCTCGATCGACTCGTATGCGCACGCGATCCACATGTTCCAGGCGTTCGACACGGGCAGCGTCGACTTCGCGGAACCCGTGGCCGCAGCCCGCTACCATCGGCACGTCGAGCACACGCTCCCGTACTTCACTCCGCTGGCCTGCGAGGCATGCCATGCGACCGGCAAGTACAACGTGCCGGATCAGTCGAAGTCGATGCCGGGCCTGCTTTCGGCCTCGTACAGCCTGAAGAACACGGACCGGGCGATCGGGTCGGTGCCGGCCTATGCGACGGGCGCCGCCGGGCGTGCGTGCGCAGGCTGCCACCGCGCCGAGATGATCAACGAGGACGCGGCAGGCGATCTCGCCTCGCTCAACGCCCACGTTGCGCAGAACGGCGTACTGGTCGACAACACCTCGCCGAACAGCTACCTGTACGGCGTGATCGACAAGATCATGAGCCTGTTCAAGTAGCGCGGACACGCGAGGCGGGTCGATCGGCCTGCCTCGCGCCCGATGTCGCAGACGAGAGGTGGGCTTCGGCCCACCTCCTTAATTTTGTTCCTGGCAAACGACGGCATAGGCGCTTATCAGCAGCCAGCGGACCGGCGTCATTCCCAACCTCACGAGTGGCTTAGGTATTAACCCCAGTGGTTTCCCGCACGCGGCGTGTGCATTGCCTCGCCAATTGCGAATCGATCACAACACGCCGGGCGTGTGTCGACGCTCGCGCAAAAAAGTTCCCTACGACGCAGAAAAACTTCGGTAATCCGAAGTTATTGCAGTGCGTCGCGTTTCCTACCATGAGGCCCGTCAACTCAGGACCAGCCGAGGTCCGCGTTTTTTCTCGATGCGAATCGAGCTAGGGAGTCAATAATCATGAGACTTGAGAAATTGCGAAGCGCGCGAGGCCTCGTGCCGCTCATCGCGCTGTTGGCGCTAGGCGCCGGCATGGCCGGCTGCTCGGGCGACGACGGCAAGGACGGTGCTGCGGGTCCTGCTGGTCCTACCGGCGATCCCGGTCCGACCGGTCCGACCGGTCCGACAGGCCCTTCGGACCCGGGTGGTCCCATCACGGCGCAGAAGCCGCTCGAGAGCTGCGGTGTCTGCCACGACGTGGGTTCGACCTACGACGCCGAGGCGATGCATGGCCTGGAGGGTGTGCCGACCGTCACTGAGCCGACCTTCGCGCTCGTCAACGGGGGCGCCGACCTCGCGCTGACATTCGACCTCCAGATGGACGGCGTTGCCGCGACTGACTTCAGCAAGATCAGCGAACGTATCCGCGACGGCGTGCTTTCGATCCGGGCTTACCGCTTCGACGGCGCGCGGGAGCAGTACGCTCCTGGCACCGTCGAGTTCGTCAACAATGGCGGCGGCGAGTACACCATCACGGTCGTCGGTGGCGGCGCGGACGCGGGCATCGATTCCCGTTACATGTTCCAGATCCAGAATCCTGGCGAGCAGCTCGCCATCGTGTATGGCGTCTACCCGAACGACCCGCGCACGGACGCGGTCAGCGTCGAGTCCTGCCAGAACTGCCACGGCCCGACGGGTGACCCGGCCGACATCCACTACAGCTACCCGATGAACGTGCAGCAGTGCGCGGTCTGCCATGAGGCCTCGAATACCACGTATCCGCGATTGATCGAGCTGGGCCACAGCGTCCACAACTCGCACCAGATGCCGGACGGGAACTGGGAAGAGATCAGCGTCACGTACCCGACGTACATGACGAACTGCAGCGTCTGTCACGACACGACGGAAACGCTCCAGACCGCGAACGAGATGACGGTGTCGGGCGAGAACTGCCTGAGCTGCCACGGCTCGATGGAGAGCTGGGACTTCACAGTGTCCCAGACGACGTTCCACGAAAACTACACCGGCGCCGAGGACTGCCAGGTCTGCCACGAGACCGACGGCACCGGCATCGCGCCGGGGGTCGTGACCGAGTTCCACAACGGTCTCGAAACCGAGCGCGTCGGCATCATCTGGGACGGCGTCGACGAGTCCGTCACCAAAGGTGAAAGGTTCACGTGGAGCATCACCAACATCGTCGACGACGGCACGAACCTGAAGATCTCCTGGGCCGCCACGTACGACGGCAACCCGGTCGACCCCTGCAACACGACGGTTGCTGAGGGAGCCCCTGGGTTCCATGCGGTCCCGGTCATCGAGGGCGCGCTGAGCGTGCTGCGCACTTACGTCCAGGGAGACGACTACATCCTGGGCAAGAGCACGAGCGCACCGGGCCAGCCGGCTTCCACGAACATCACGACGACCAACACGGTCTGCGCTGCCAACGTCGCGACGACGACCATTCCGGTCGACACGGGCGTGGCCGCCGGAACGCGGGGCGTCCTCGCGATCCAGGGCAAGCCGCAGGTTCCGACGCCGACGGGCGCCGCGCTCGAGCACTGGCCGCACGCCACGATGTACGTCCGCGTCCCGACGCCGGTCGAGGAGTGGATCGTCGGTTCGAGCGGCATCGTGCCGAAGGCTGACCAGCGTCGCGAGATCGCCGATACCAGCGCGTGCCTCAACTGCCATGTGGGTTCGCTGTACCAGCACGGCAACACGCGAGTCGACAACGTGACGATGTGCGTCATGTGCCACAACTCGGCGTCGAGCGAGCAGAACGTCCGCGTCCAGATGGGCGTGGATGCCTCCGAGTCGTACGACGGCAAGGTCGGTCAGACCTACGAGTTCAAGACCATGCTGCATGCGTTGCACTCGGCCGGTGTGGAAGGCCAGAACCCGTTCGTGATCTACCGGACGCGTGGCATCTACGCCTGGGCGGCCGACGAATCGCTGTTGCCGAATTGGAGCACCGCGGAGCCTTGCGAGAAGGCGACTCCGACCAGTACCCAGGAATATCGGGTGTTCGGATCGGATCCGGCCGCGGATGTGGGGTGCCAGACGTTCAACTTCTACAGCCCGACGTATCCGCGGGCGATGGACGACTGCGCGGTGTGCCACGTCGCAGGGTTCGGTGTGATTCCTGACCAGAGCGAGGCGGTGGCCACGACGATCGACGCTGGTTCGACGACGTGGAGCAACCAGAACGACGACGTCCTGCAGGGCGCCGGGGCGGCGGCTTGCACGAGCTGCCACCAGGACAGCTCGTCGAAGGGCCATGCCTACCAGAATGGCTGGGATCCGCAGGTGTTCCCTGAGGGTCGCAAGACCATCATCGACGAGGCAGTGAAGTAAGGTCAGGTTCGACTGACCAGCGAGCGAGCGGGGTGGGCGCAGGCCCACCCCGCATCACCTCGAGAGGCCGGGCATCACCCGGCCTCTTTTTTTTTGTGCGCCCGGCACGCCGGCGCCACGGTCACGTCAGCAGGCGAGCCAGCTCCGCCACATCGATCGGCTTTACCAGGTAGCCCTCGATCCCCGCGTTGCGCGCGCGCTCGCGATCCGCCGGCTGGCCATAACCTGTGATCGCGATCAGCCGCGGACCGTCGCCCGCGGCGTGTATGCGCTCCGCCACCTGATAACCGTCGAGGCCCGGCAGCCCGATGTCGAGCAGCACGACGTCGGGCTTCAGGCTGACGGCCATCTCGACGCCCTCGGGACCGGAGGCCGCCTCGTGAACCTCGTGCCCGGCTAGCTGCAACTGCAGTCGCAGTGCTTCGCGCGCGTCGTCGTTGTCCTCGATGATGAGGATCCGGCGCGGGGACACGCCGGTCGCGCAGGCCGCGTCCGTCCGCCCGGCCAGCTCCGTTGCATCGACTCGGGGCAGGTAGACCGTAAAGGTGCTGCCTCCTGACGGTCCTGGGCTGCTGGCGATGATTCGTCCGCCATGTGCCGCGACCAGTCGTTGCGCGAGCGCCAGTCCCAGGCCCAG
>DASUYI010000353.1:0-2678 GCA_036377475.1 Steroidobacteraceae bacterium
CGACCGGAGCACTCGATCTCGAGACAGGAATCGTCGTGCTGGATGCGCTGGTGCGGGCCAACCGCGAGCTGAACGCGACCGTCGTCATCATCACGCACAACGTTTCCATTGCCGGGCTCGCCGATCGCGTCGTGCGTATGCGGAGCGGGTCTATTGCGTCGCTCGAGAAGAACCGCGAGCGCATCACTCCCGCACAATTGACGTGGTGAAGCATGACCGTGCTGCGCAACAAACTCGTGCGCGATCTCTGGCACTATCGCGGCCAGATCGGCTCGGTGGCGCTGCTGATGGCGTCCGGGATTGCGCTTTTCGTCGCGTTGCGGAGCATGCACGGATACTTGCTGGACTCGCAGTCCGACTACTACCGCACGCAGCGTTTCGCGGACGCGTTCGTGTCGCTGCGGCGGGCGCCGCTCTCGGTCTCGGATCGCGTGGCGGCCATCCCCGGCGTGTCGGCGGTCGAGGCGCGCATCGTTGCCGACGTGTTGCTGGACGTGCCGGGCGCGACGGAGGTGGTGACCGGACGCTTCGTCTCCGTGCCCGACCGGCAGCGACCGATGCTCAATGACCTCGTGATCCAGCGCGGGCGCTATCCGTCGCCCGTGCGACGCGACGAGCTGGTGGTAAGCAGCGCGTTTGCGCGCGCACACGGACTCGACGTCGGCGACCGAATCGGCGCGGTGGTCAAGGGGCGGCGCCAAAACTTCCGCATCGTGGGGCTGGGTCTCTCGCCCGAGTTCGTGTACGAGATCCGGGGCGGCATCGACGTGTTCCCCGAGAGCCGCCGTTTCGGCGTGATGTGGGCCCCGCGCAGCACGCTGGCCGCGGCTTTCGATCTAGAAGGAGCCTTCAACGATCTGAGTATTGGTGTCATGTCCGATGCGCCGATACCGGAGGTGATCGACCGAATCGACCGCGTCGTCGACCGCTACGGGGGGTTGGGAACGTACGCGCGCGCCGACCACGTATCGCACCGCTTCGTGTCCGACGAAATCGCGGAAACGCGGGTGACGAGCATCTTGATCCCGTCGATCTTCCTGGGTGTCACGGCGTTCCTTCTCCATTCCGTCTTGTTGCGGCTGGTCGGCGTTGAGCGCGAGCAAATCGCCGTGCTGCGCGCGTTCGGATTCGGCCGCGCGCGCATCGCGTCCCACTACATTGCGTTCGCCTCGGTTCCGGCGTTGGTGGGCGCAGTCCTCGGGACCGGAGTCGGTTTTTGGTTCGCGCGTCGCCTGGCGGGCGTTTACGCGCACTTCTTTCAGTTTCCCTTCGCGCGGTTCGAGGCGGATCCGTGGGTGATTGCGACCGCCCTGGTGGTGAGCGCGGCCGCGGTCTTGGTGGGCAGCATCGGCGCGGTACGCGCCGTGCTGAATCTGCCGCCGGCGGAGGCGATGCGCGCGCCCGTCCCCGCCGCGTACCGCCGCGGACTCTCGGATCGTCTCGGCATCGAGCGCCGCGTATCGCCCGAGGTGCGCATGGTGCTGCGCAGCCTCGAACGACGCCCGGGAAAGACGGCGCTGTCCGTCGTGGGCATCGCCCTCGCCCTGGCCATGGTGATCACCGGGCGCTACGCGTTCGATGCGCTCGATCTGCTCAAGCGCGTGCAGTTTTTCGACGTCGATCGCTGGGACGTGTCGGTTACGTTCAGCGAACCGCAATCGAGCCGCATTCGACAGGAAGTCGTGCGCATGGACGGCGTCGAGCGCGTAGAGATGTTCCGGGCCGTACCGGTTCGACTCGTGCACGGTCACGTCGAGCAAACGACGGCAATCCTGGGGCTCGAGCGCGACGCGGCACTGCGCCGGATCGTCGATCACGAGTCGCGCGCCACGAAACCTCCCGTCCACGGACTTCTGCTGACGCGCGCGCTCGCCTCCCAGCTGGGTGCGCACACGGGCGACGAGCTGACGATCGAGGTACTCGAAGGCGACCGGAACGTGATCGCCGCACCGGTGGTAGGGACGGTCGACGAACTGGTCGGGACGACGGCTTACATGGAACTGGACGCGCTGCATCGTCTGGTACGCGGAGAGCGTCAAGTGAGCGGCGCTTTTCTGCGTGTCGGCGAAGCTGAGCGGGCGCGGGTGCGCGAGCGGCTGGCGGAAATGCCCGCGGTGGGCGGAGTCGCCGAACGGAGTGCGGTGCTCGCGAGCTTCGAGCGCACCGTACAGGAGAGTTTTCGCATCTCGCTCACCGTTATCCTGGGATTCGCGATTCTGATCGCGAGCGGTATCGTCTATAACAGCGGTCGAATCGCGCTTTCGGAGCGTGCCCGGGAGTTGGCGAGCCTGCGCGTGCTGGGGTTCACCCGGCGTGAAGTTGCGTCGATGCTGCTCGGAGAACAACTGGCCATCGTGCTGGCCGCGGTTCCGGTGGGTTGGTGGTGCGGGTATGCACTCTGCGCCCTGGTCAATCGGCGCGCGCAGTCCGAGATGTTTCGGCTGCCGCTGGCGGTCAGCTACCAGACGTATGCCACGGCGACGGTGGTCGTGCTGGTGGCCCTGATCTTCACCGCCGCCGTGCTGCGTCGTCGCGTGGATCGTCTCGATCTGGTGCACGTGCTCAAGGCAAGGGAGTGAATGAAACCATGCCCAAGTCTCGCTCGCGACTTTTCTTGATCGCCGCGATAGCGGTGCTTGCGCTCGGTTTGTGGGCGCTGCTGCGGCCGGTGGCGCTGG
>DASUYI010000354.1:0-2054 GCA_036377475.1 Steroidobacteraceae bacterium
CAACATCCCGGCCGGCACGGAAGGCAGCAAGCGGCTCGAGTACGCAGTTTCGCTGCCGGCGCATCCGCCGCGGCGCTTCTGTTTCTCCAACCTGCTCGTGCAGGTCCGCGCGATCCTGTCGTGGAACAACCCGCCGCCGCCCAATCAGCCGAACTGGACTCCGGTCTGGGGCAACGTGCGTGAGGCGCGCGTGCTGATCGAGCCATTGCGGCTGATACCGCCGAAGCACATCTTCGACTTCGCGAAGGTCAAGGTGCCGCCGATGTTCGAAGAGGTGATCGATCTCGACGAGCCGATCGCGACGAAGCAGAAGACACTCGGTGTGCCGGAACTCGCGAAGCTCTATGCGGGCAAGGGCGTGCCGGTACATCGCTTCGCCTTCAAGGAGCTTCATGCGTTCGCGGCGTCGAAAAGCCCGCTGGCCGCCGAGTCGTTCCTCACGCAGCTGCCGGGCATCCAGATCGATGCCGGCATCCTCGACCTTCTGTTCCCGACCGACGGCGACACCAGCTACGAAGAGCTGAAGTGCATCGGACTGGATCCGAACCATCCCGACACGCTGGTCGGCGTCATCGAGGTAAAGAAAGCCTCCGGCTACTCGGGCGGCCCGTGCACGGACGGCAGCAAGGAATACGTGACCTTCTGGGCCGACTTCGACGGCAACGGCAGCTTCGAGACGTGCCTCGGCACCGCGTCGGTGACCGTCTACGACATCGCAGGCGCCGCGCCGCAAAACGTCTACTACGCCGTGCGCCTGCCGGTCGACCTGTCGTCCCACCGCAAGCCGTGCCAGGAGGGACCGAACGTCGTCCGCATCCGCGCGATCCTGTCGTGGAACGTCGCCGTCCCGTGCGCGAATCCGAACCAGGTACCGACGTGGGGCAATCGCGAGGAGACGCTGATCAACATCGCACCGGTGACGCAGGCGCCCGCAGGCAAGATCGCGATCCTCGGCGGCATCCCGGTATCGATGATCGACAACACGACCGGCCTCACGACGCCCGACGCCGTGTTCGCGACGAACAACCATGCGCCTGACGCGCTCGGGCGGCCGTGCCCGTTCGCCGGGCGCGTTTCGGTGCAAGGCGCGCCCATCCCGAACTACACCTACCAGGTCGAAGTGAGTCCGGACAATTCGGTATTCACGCCGGTGCTCACGGATCTCGTCGTCACCGATCAGTTCGGCGGCACCAGCCTACACAAGGCGAACAACGTGACGAAGCGCTTCGACTACCTGCCGTTCACGGCGAACGTCAACGCGTTGCTCGCGCAGTGGGACTCCGCAGGCGACGCCAAATGGTACGTGCGGCTCTCGGTGTACGACTCCGGCGGCGTGTTCCAGGGCAGCGATACGCACGTCATCCAGCTCGACAACACGGGGCCGGAAGCATCGATCGAGATCACGACCGGGCTCGGCAACTGCGGCAAGTTCCTGCCGGGAGAGCCGCTCGGCGGCAACTTCGTCGCTCGCGACCTGTATCTGGGCAGCTATAGCGTCGGCGTGGAGCCGAACATCAACGTGCCGCCGATCGGGGTGCCGGTGCCGAGCTCCGGCAACGTCAACACCGCCGTCGCGCCCGGCGACTCGTGGACGCTCGACACGACCGACATGCAGCCGTGCGGGTACGTGATCCGCGTCGTCGCCGTCGATCGCGCGATCGTCAACAGCCAGTCCGTGGGTCACCACGCATCGGACAGTGCGGGCTTCTGCCTCGAGCCGGCCGACCACGCGTGATGTCGCTCGCCTGGTTCGCGGTCGGCGTCCTCGGCGTCTGGCGGATTACCCATCTGCTGGCCGTCGAGGACGGCCCGGCCGACGTCCTGGCGCGGATGCGGGCCGTGGTGCACGACTGGCCCGCCGGACGCCTGCTCGACTGCTTCCCTTGCGCGAGCCTGTGGGTGGCCGCGCCGTTCGCCGTCGCCCTGGGAAGCGAACGGGCCGAGCAGCTGCTCCTGTGGCCCGCGCTTTCGGGGGCGGCGATTCTGCTGGATCGGGTCGTCGAGCGCGCGGCATCGCCGCCGCCTGCCCTTTACGTCGAGCATCCGATGGCAAC
>DASUYI010000355.1:0-7599 GCA_036377475.1 Steroidobacteraceae bacterium
GCTCGCGCTCGAGATTGCACCGGCGCTGATCGGCGTGGGCTATATCCTCGGGTATCGACAGGCGGCGGTCTGCGTCGCGGGAGCGCTGATCTCCGCTGTCGTGATCACGCCGCTGATCGCGTGGATGGGTGCGGCCCTGAACCAGCCGCTCTACCCCGAGACGACGCGGCTGATCTCGGAGATGGGTGCCGGCGACATCTGGTCGCGGTACGTGCGCTACATCGGCGCGGGCGCCGTCGCGACGGCGGGCATCCTGACCGTGCTGCGCGGGCTGCCGACGATGGCCGGCGCGTTCATGGCTGTCGCCCGTGGCATGCAAAGCCAGGGCGGAGTGGGTGCGGCGACCGGCGCGCGCACCGATCGTGACCTGCCCGCGGCGTTCGTCTTTGGCGGCGTCGCGGTCGTCGTGCTGATTGCCGGGCTCGTGCCGGGCGTGTTCGCGGGCGACATGGGCCCCGGGCAGCGCGCGATCCTCGCCGCCGGCGTCGGCGTGTTCGGCGTAATGTTCGTGGCCGTCGCCGCGCGGATCGTCGGCATCGTCGGCGTTTCCTCGCAGCCGACTTCGGGCATTGCACTCGTGACGCTGCTCGGCACGGCGTCGGTATTCGCGGCGGCCGGCTGGATCGACGCCGACGCGCGTGCAGGCGTGCTGACGGTCGGCACGATCGTCGCGGTGGCTGCGAGCAAGGCCGGCGACATTTCGCAGGACCTGAAAACGGGCTGGCTCGTCGGCGCGACGCCCGCACGGCAGCAGGCGGGCCAGCTGATCGGCGCGGCGTTCGCGTGCTGGGCGGTCGCCGCGACGGTGATGCTGCTCGGCACCGCGTACGAGTTCGGCTCGAAGGAAATCCCGGCGCCGCAGGCGACGCTGATGAAGACGATCATCGAGGGCGTGCTCGCCGGCGCGCTGCCGTGGGACCTCGTGCTCTCGGGCGCGGGGCTCGCGATCGGCGCGATGCTGTGCGGCGTCTCCGGTCTCGCGTTCGCGATCGGCATCTACCTGCCGCTGGCGACCATGGCGCCGCTGTTCGTCGGCGGGTGCGTGCGTGCGCTGGTCGAGCGCGGCCGTGGCCCGCTGCCCGAAGGCGCGAGCGACACGGGCATCCTCGCGGCGTCCGGGCTGGTGGCGGGCGAGGGCCTCGCCGGCGTCGTGATCGCCGGCCTCGTCGCGGCCGGCATCGCGCCGAAGTCGATCGATCCGCGACTCGGCGGCCTCGCCGGTGAAGTCGTTGCACTGGTCGTCGCGGTGTCGGTGTGCGCATTCCTGCTGCGCGGCGGACGTGCGCAGGTGGCGAGCCGCGTCGCGCCACCGATCTGAGCCACGCGTCGCGCGTCGCAAATCTTTTTCAGGCTCGCTCCGCTCTGCACGATTGACCCGTCGAGAGTCGCGGCCGAATATTCACGCCGGCCGGGATGGCGTTGCCTCAGTGTTCGTCCGTCATCGGCCCATCAGACCGCGAACCACGCGGCCAGGGGGTTGCATGCGTACGTTCACTGCCCGCGTGCGCGCGGCCGTCGTCGCGCTGCCGTTGCTGCTGTCTTTTGACGCACACTCGGCGCAGGCTGCGAACACGCCACCGGTGATCAGCGGCACGCCCCCGACCGACGTCACCGCCGGGCAGACGTACCTGTTCCAGCCGACCGCGAGCGACGCCGAAACTTCCAAGCTCCGCTTTTCGATCTCCGGCAAGCCGGCGTGGGCGACGTTCAGCACGTCCACCGGCATGCTGTCGGGCACCCCGCAGGTCGCGCACGTCGGCGTGTATGCGAACGTAAGCATCAGTGTCAGTGACGGGCGCTATAAGGTGTCGCTGCCCTCGTTCTCGATCACCGTCCACTCGTCGCGCAAGGCGCACTACGGCCACCACTTCGCGACGCGCTACGCCGATACGCCGGCCGACGCGGCGATGCTCTGCGAGCAGGCGGGCGTCAACGGCGTCGTCTGGCGCCGGACCTGGGGCGAAGTCGAACCGAGCCCCGGCACGTACGACTTCTCGTCCTTCGACGGTGTGCTGGCGGCCATCGCCGGATCACACAATCCCGACTGCCAGCTCTGGCTGTTCGTCGAGTACAAGAGTTTCGCCAGCAGTCCGGTCAAGAACCCGTGCCCGGCATACCTGCAGCTCGACTATTCCGCGCTGAATGCGGGCGGCAGCGGTGCGTACACGTGCTTCATGTGGGAGCCGGTGGTCGTGGAAGCCTACGCGGCCATGATGCGTGCCGCGGCCGCGCGTTACGACGCGAACCCGCACGTCGAAGGCCTGATACTGCAGGAGACGGCGCTGGGGTTCAACGGCGCCTACTCGCAGGACGTCGCCAACGGAGGAACCTACACGGCCGAGGCGTGGCGCGACGCGCTCGTGCAGCTCGTCGGCCAGTGCGGCAGCGCGTTTGCACGCAGCCGCTGCGTCTCGTTCCTGAACTTCATCCGCGGCGGGCAGCAGTACCTCAAGAATGTCGCGGCGGCGATCGCGGCCGTGCCGGACAATCGCGCGTGCGTCTCGGGCCCGGACCTGTTGCCGGACGAACCGTCCCTGTACTCCAGCGAGTCGGCCGCGTACGAGGTGATCGTGCGACACGAGGGATGCCGCTCGAACAGTGCGCAGAACGCCTCGTACGACGTCGCAGGTTGCGACATGGACTGCATCTTCCGCTTCGGCGTCGGCGGCACGTTCGGCGATTTCCCCGAGACCGCGCCGCGCACCGGCGGGCTGTGCATCAACTCGTACCTGTTCTGGAACCACCGCGTCTTCCCAAGCTCCACCGGGCTCGACTGGACGCATGCGCTGCCCGTCATCGCGGCTTATCCGTACGGTCCGGCGTGGCTCGATCAGTGCGCGGGCGGCGGCGGGTCGCCCTGACCAAGAGGTCCGCGGTCGCCCCTCAGCGTGACGCGAGCCAGCGCTCGAGCCGCGTCGCGCTGCCTGCCGGCAAGTGCAGGCCCAGTTTCGACCGCCGGAAGAGGATGTCGTCGGCCGTGACGGCGAATTCCTCGCGACACAGGTATTCGATCTCGCGCTCGCCGAGACCCGGCAACACGAACTTGCCGAGGTCCGCCATGCCGGCGCAGCCATCGAGCAACCGTTCGATGCGCGTGCCGTAGGCACGCGCGTAGCGGTCGAGCAGCGCATCGTCGAGCCAGGCGTAGCGGCGCGCCGCGCGGGCACGGAACGCGTCGAAGTCCGCGCCCGGCATGTCGCCACCCGGTAACGGCGCGCGCTCAGTCCACGACGGCGCGACTGCGCCGAGCGCCGCGCAGACCTGCCCGACCACGTCCTCGGCGAGCCGGCGATAGGTCGTCAGCTTGCCGCCATAGATCGAGAGCAACGGCGGCCCGCGGCGGTCGTAGTCGAACAGGTAATCGCGCGTGACGCTCTTCGGGTCCTGCGTCGACGACGCGAGCAGCGGACGCAGGCCCGCGAACGTCCAGACGACGTCGCGACGCGTCAGCCGGCGGTCGAAGTATCGCGCAACCGTCCCGAGCAGGTATTCGATTTCCTGCGGCGCGATCGCCGGCGCCGCGAGGTCGCCCGAGTATTCGCGCTCGGTCGTGCCGACGAGCGTGAAGTCGCGTTCGAACGGGATCGCGAACACGACACGGCCGTCCGGCGCCTGGAAGATGTACGCGTACGGATGGTCGAACAACCGGCGCACGACGATGTGGCTGCCCTGGATCATGCGCGGATGGTGCCGGGCGGGGCGCGGCGTGCAGTCGTCGAGGAACTGCGCCACCCACGGACCGGCGGCGTTGACGACGAATCGCGCCGTGAGTTGTTCCGAGCGCCCGTCCGCGTGCGAGAGCGTGGCGACCCAGCCCTTGCCGGCGGCGCGCAATTTCGTGCACTGCGTGCGCGTGAGCACGCGTCCTCCGTGCTCGCGCACGTCGATCGCGTTGGCGACGACCAGTCGCGCGTCGTCGACCCAGCCGTCGGAATACACGAAGGCCGTGTCGAAGCGACCGTCGAGCGGCGCGCCGGCCGGGTGGCGACGCAGGTTCACCGTGTCCGAGCCCGCAAGCCGACGGCGCACGGCGAGGTGATCGTAGATGAAGAGCCCGGCGCGGATCATCCACGCGGGACGCAGGTGGCGGTCGTGCGGCAGCACGAACCGCAGCGGCCACGCCAGGTGCGGCGCCGACGCGAGCACGACCTCGCGCTCGCGCAGCGACTTGCGCACCAGGCCGAAGTCATAGAACTCGAGGTAACGCAGGCCGCCGTGGACCAGCTTGGTGCTGGCGGACGACGTGTGCGAAGCGAGGTCGTGCTGCTCGCAGAGCACCGTGCGCAGCCCGCGACCTGCGGCGTCCCGTGCGATGCCGACGCCGTTGATGCCGCCGCCGACGACCAGCAGGTCGCAGTCCGGTCGCGTGGGCCCGTTCTTCTTCGTCACCGATAGATCAGCACGTCTGCGCGTTGCTCGAGCCAGGCCCGTTCGTCGGAGCGCGTGAGCGATTCGAGGTCCGCGGGGGACGCGGCCGGATCGTCCACCCAGCGGCGCAGCACCTCGCTGCCGTTGATCAGGTCGATCGCGAGGCGCCCGTGCTCGTACTCGTAGGCGAAGTCGCGCCAGATCTCGTAGTCGGGACGCAGCCGCCGCAGCGCCTTGAACGCGAGCGCCTGCAGCCGCCACGGGCGAAAGGCCACGTGCTCGTAGCCGCCGTCCTCGACGTGAACCTGCAGCCCGGCGCAGAGCTGCTTCGCGTGCTTGTGGAACGTCGGCTCGAACCAGCACGGCCGCAGCCGGCAGCCCTGCAGCCACGCGGGGGCGAGCCGGTGCATTTCCGCGAGCAGCCGCGGCACGTCGAGGTCGGGCGCGCCGAAGAGTTCCAGGGGGCGCGTGGTCCCGCGACCTTCCGAGAGCGTCGTGCCCTCGAGCATGACAGTGCCGGGATAGCAGCGCGCCGTCCAGAGACTGGGCGCGTTCGGGCTCGGGTTGACCCACGTGCGCTCACCGAGCGCCCAGCCGTACCCGGGGGCCGCGTCGGGGCGCCAGCCCTCCATCTCGATCACGCGGTAGTCGACGTCGAGGCCGCAGCGGCGGATGAACCAGTGTCCCAGCTCGCCGAGCGTGAGGCCGTGCCGCATCGGCATCTCGCCCGCGCCGACGAAACTTTCCCAGCCCGCACGCAAGCTGAGGCCTTCGACCGGGCGACCGATCGGGTTCGGGCGGTCGAGCACCCAGACGCCCTTGCCGTTCGCGGCCGCCGCCTCGAGCACGTAGCGCAGCGTCGTGATGAACGTGTAGATGCGACAGCCGAGGTCCTGCAGGTCCACCAGCAGCACGTCGAACGTGTCGAGCATCGCCGGCGTGGGGCGTCGCACGTCGCCGTACAGGCTGAACACGGGGATGCCGAGCGCGGGATCGACGAAGTCGGGCGACTCGACCATGTTGTCCTGCTTGTCGCCGCGAAGCCCGTGCTGCGGGCCGAACGCGGCCGCGAGCCGTACGTCGTCGCTGAAGGCTGCGAGCGCGTCGAGGGAGTGCGTCAGGTTCGCCGTGACCGAGGCCGGGTGCGCGAGCAACGCGACTCGGCGGCCGCGCAGGTCGCGCCGCAGCGAAGGCTCGTCACAGAGTCGATCGATGCCGAACTTCACGCGGTGGGATTCCCCACCGCGTCGCGCAGGATGTCGGTGACGCCTTCGGAGGTGTGCCCGACCTGCAGCACGAAGCCGAGCCGATGGTGGAAGTCCGGCTGTTCCGCGGGATGGGCCAGCGCCCAGTGCGTCAACCGGCCGTTCTTTTCCTCGATGACCGCGGCCGCACCTGCGCGGAGCGGCGAGCCCGGTCGCGGCATCGGCAATTCTTCCAGGTACGTGACGGCTTCGAGCACCAGCCCGCGCGGCGTCGGTCGCACCGCCACGCGCGGCGGCCGCCTGACGTCGAGCGGCATCATGCCGCGCCGGTAGCCGCTGAAACCGTACATGGCCCATTCGCCCGACGGCGAGAAGTTGAGCTCGCAATACGCCTCGCTGTCGGGCAGCGCCAGGAACACCTCGAAGCAGGTGTGGCGCCAGAGTTCGTCCGCGCGCGCCGGCACGCGTGGCATCGGCAGGAGGACCTGGGACATGTCCGCCTCGAGCGCAAACGTCACCGCGAGCTTGCCGGCGCCGCCGATCCGCGCGCTTGCCGCAATGCCGCGCACCGCACCGCTCGGGCTCGAGGGGTGGCAGGCGAGGGCGACGGTCTGGGGCTTCGCTCTGGTCATCGCCGCGATTCTAGCCACCCCGCGTCATATTGGCTTGACGAGCGTGGGGTCGGGTCGCTCCATCCAGCGCAGGACTGCCTCCGCGAAACGCTCGCACTCGGCGATCGCCGTCTCCCAGGCCCGGATGCGTCCGGCGTGGTCGGCGCCGTAACGGTAGAAATCCCGACGATCGGGCAGCTTGCCGTTCGGCAGGGTCTTCAGGAACCCGGCCGACGGGGCGACGAGCAGCACGTCGTCGAGCCACGCGTGTGCGCGCGGTGCCTTGCGCCAGGGCAGGTGCTTGTCGAGCCAGCCCGGCGTCACGTAATCGTTGAAATGGGGATAGAACACGATGCGCGCGCCGTGACGCGTGAGTCGCGGGTACGGCAACAGCAGGTGGTAGTCGACGAGCGCGCCGTCCCAGTAGTTGCCGTCCGGCGCGCCGGCGATGTTGCGGACCGGGGACGCGAGCAGCGGGATCGTCCCGGAGGCGAGCAGTGCGTCTTCGGCGTTGTCGTCGGTCAGGGCGACGTTGACCAGGCCGAAATCGTCGAAAACGGCGGCGCCGTCGAGCAGGCTCGGTCGTTCGCCACCGTGGAACACCACGCGTTCGAGGTAACCCGCGAGACGCTTGCGCGAAATCGCGTTGCTGAGCACGGCCCGGCCGAAGGCGAGCCGCGATGCGCGATCGTGCAGCGGTCCGCGGGCACGCGCGGTGACGATGCCGAGCGCCACGCCCGGGCGGACCTGCAATGGCCCTTCGCCGCGCGCCGCGCGTGCGATCTGCCGGCAGGCCAGGCTGACCTCGGACGGCCCGGGTCGCGCCGAGTAGCACTGTCCGTGCACGTAGGCATGCTGCACACGGTCGAGCGCCGCGAGGGGGTCGGGCTGCGCCAGGGCCGCCATGCGCCAGGCACCGACCGAGGCGCCGATCAGTTCGAGCGGCGCGCCGTCCGGCAACCACCCCTGCCGCCAGAGCATCCGGTCGAGCGGCAGCAGCGCGAGGCCTTTCGGGCCGCCGGCCGCAGCCGGAACGCAGCAGACGTCGCCCGGCCGGAGCCCGCGCTCGCGCAAGTGACGCACGGCGCCGGGACCGGCGCGCAGTTCGAACGGTCGGGACTGGGCCTGCATGCGGGCCGCGATGTTAGGGCCTGTCAACACTCATTGTCATGGGCTGCGTTGGGCGACGGGTCCGCAGCCGTAGGCTACGATCGGACGGCGCCGCGTCACACAGGAAGCGATCGTTGGGACCCGGACCGTGGATCCTGCTCTGCGCACTCGCGGTGGCGGCGCTGCTCGTCGCCGAACGCCGTCGTTCGCAGCGCGGAAAATGGCTCACCAAGCCGCTCGCCTCGGCCGCGTTCGTCGCGACTGCGCTCGCTTCCGGCGCACTCCACGGCCTGTACGGCCGACTG
>DASUYI010000356.1:0-4662 GCA_036377475.1 Steroidobacteraceae bacterium
GACGCTCAAGGTCGAGAAGGGCCGCGGCTACCGCCCGGCCGGCCAGCGCCTCGCGTTCGAGGAAGCGAGCCGCCCGATCGGCCGCCTGCTGCTCGACGCGTCGTTCAGCCCGATCCGCAAGGTCACCTACAACGTCGAAGCCGCGCGCGTCGAACAGCGCACCGACCTCGACAAGCTGATCATCGACATCGAGACCAACGGCACGATCGACGCCGAAGAGGCGATCCGCCGCGCCGGCTCGATCCTCAAGGACCAGCTGTCGGTGTTCGTGGACCTGCAGGGCCAGGACGAGGAGAAGTCCCGCCCGGCCGATCACCACTTCGACCCGCTGCTGCTGCGCCCGGTCGACGAGCTGGAGCTCACGGTCCGAAGCGCGAACTGCCTCAAGGCCGAGAACATCCACTACATCGGCGACCTCGTGCAGAAGACCGAGGTCGAGCTGCTGCGCACGCCGAACCTCGGCAAGAAGTCGCTCACCGAGATCAAGGAAGTGCTCGAAAGCCACGGCCTGACGCTCGGCATGCGCCTCGACAACTGGCCGCCCACGGGCCTCAAGCGCGACGACGACCGGGACATCCTCTGAGAAAGTGCCTAGTGGCTGGTGGCTAGTGGCCAGTCGGACAAGAGAAAAGACATGAGACACGGACTCTCCGGGCGGCAGCTGAGCCGCAACACCCCGCATCGCTGGGCGATGCTGCGCAACATGGCGGCCTCGCTGCTGCGCCACGAGACCATCAGGACGACGGTCCCGAAGGCGAAGGAACTTCGCCGGTACGTCGAGCCCCTGATCACGCTCGGCAAGACCGACAGCGAGGCGAATCGCCGCCGCGCGTTCTCGCGCCTGCGCGACCAGGAAGTCGTGACCAAGCTCTTCGACGAGCTCGGTCCGCGCTTCAAGGCGCGACCGGGTGGCTACACCCGCATCCTGCACATGGCCCCGCGCGTCGGCGACAACGCCGAGATGGCGCTGATGGCGCTGGTCGACCGCGCGGCCCCGGCGGCCGTTGAAGCGCCGGCCCCCGAGACGACCGAGAAGAAGCCGAAGGCCCGCAAGAAAAAGTCGGCGGCGGCCGCCGAACCGGCCGCCGAAACGGCGCCGGCCGAAGGCGAGGCCCCTGTCAAGAAGCCGCGGACCCCGCGCAAGAAGAAAGCCGCCGCCGTCTGACCGATCCGCCCGCCGCCGCAAGGGGATCTGACCAACGAACGCCGCCCCCGAGGGCGGCGTTTGTCGTTCTGGCGCCGACAGACCTCGGCATAACCCCTGCGTAGGCTTCGGTCGACACGCCCTTCCGCGCGCCGCCTACCCGGGTCCTCGCTGCGGAGCGGCATTTCCCGGTGCAAGCGAAGCCGACACTGTGCATGCCGCACCGTTCGTCGAACACGGAGGTTCGTAGAAGTGGGCAGTCGAAGAGTCGGGATGGTCGGGGTCATGCGTGTCGCGGACGGTGCGGCGCCGCGACCCGTCTGCACAGGGGCGCTGACGCGCTCCGCGGAGGCGACATGATGCGGCGCGTGTTCCAGGCGTTGGGGCGGACGGCCGCCGCGTGCATCGTGGTCGCAGCGCTCGCGGCCTGCAGCGGCGGCGAAGACGAACCCCTTCCGACCTACCGGATCGGCGGCACCGTGACCGACTTGAGCGGCACGGTCGTGCTGCAGAACAACGGCGGGGACAACCTGAGCGTCACCGCGAGCGGGGCGTTCACGTTCGCCGAGCCGGTCAGGCGCGGCAATACATATGCGGTCACGATCCTGACGCAACCGCAGGACCAGGTCTGCACCGTGGCGAACGCGACGGGCGTCGCGGCCGCCGACGTCACCAACGTCATCGTGAACTGCATCGACTCGAGCATTCCGACGTACACGATCGGCGGCACGGTCAGCGGCCTCGTCGGCGAGGTGATCCTGCGCAACGGCGCCGAGTTCCTGACCGTACGCGCCAACGGCCCGTTCACGTTCGCCACGCGCGTGCGCGATGGCACCGCCTATTCCGTGACCATTGCCACCCAGCCGGAAGGCCAGGCCTGCACCGTCGCGAACGGCACGGGAACGGTGGTCACGGGGAACGTCACGAACATCGCGGTGACCTGCATCACGACGGCCCCGACGACGTACACGATCGGGGGAACGGTGAGCGGCCTGAGCGGGGGCGAGGTCAGGCTGCGCAACGGCAACGAAAGCCTTCGCATCTCGACCAACGGACCCTTTGCGTTCGGGACGCGCGTGACCAGCGGCACGTCCTATTCCGTGACGGTGGAGTCGTCCCCCAGCGGGCAGACGTGCAGCGTGGCAAATGGCAGTGGCACCGTCGGCACCGCGGACGTTACGAACGTCACCGTCACCTGCAGCGCGACCAGCCCTGACACGTACACGATCGGCGGCACGGTGAGCGGCCTGAGCGGCGGCGACGTCAGGTTGCGCAACGGCAACGAGAACCTGCGCATTTCGACGAACGGGGTCTTCACGTTCGACACGCGCGTGACCACCGGCACGGCTTACTCCGTGACGGTGGAGCAGTCGCCCAACGGGCAGACGTGCAGCGTCGCGAACGGCAGCGGCACCGTGGGCACCGCGAACGTCACGAATATCGCCGTTTCGTGCAGCACCACGATCATCATCACGTACGCGATCGGCGGCACGGTGAGCGGCCTCGTCGGCACGGTGGTGCTTGGCCTCGGCGGCGAACAGCTCGGGGTCGGCTCGAGCGGCCCATTCACCTTCGCGACGCGGCTGGCGAGCGGTACGAGCTACTCGGTCGCGGTCACCACGCAGCCGACGGGGCAGACCTGCACGGTCACGAACGGGACAGGCCTCGTCTCGGGTAGTGACGTGATGAACGTCGCGGTCGCGTGCGCCGACAACCCGCCCGAGCAGTTTTCGATCGGAGGCACGGTGACGGGACTCACGAGCGGCACGCTGCAACTCGGTCTCCAGCACCCCGGCAGCAGCGGTACGTCGATCGACGTGACCGCCGACGGGCCGTTCAGCTTCGGTGCCGACACGGTGGCCGCCGGCGACCCGTACACGGTGAGCGTCGTCACGCAACCCGAAGGCCACACCTGCACCGTGACGAACGGGAGCGGCACCGCGCAGGCGAACGTCACGAACGTGAGCGTCGACTGCGTGGCGGTCGAACGGTTCTCGCTTGGTGGCACGATCACCGGTCTCGTCGGTGCGGGGCTCAGGATCGAGAACGGCGCGTCGAATGCGGTGAACCCGGACCCCGCCGCGACCTCGTTCACGCTGCCGACCGAACTGGACGACGGCACGACCTACGACGTCGGCATCGCCACACAGCCGCAGGGCCAGACCTGCGTGATCACGCGATCCCAGGGCATCATCGCCGACGGAGACGTCGCCGACGTCGAAGTCACCTGCGTCAACAACGTCAGCGACGAACTCCGCGGGACTTACAGGGTCTCGACGCTGCTCGGCGAAACGCTGGCCTACCTCACGTTCTTCCGCGACGGCGTCTACGTCTACGGCAGTGTCGAGAACGACCCGGGATGTGGCGGCGAGCTGAACGGCAACGGCGCCGAGTACGGCGTGTACACCTACAACGATTCGACCGGTGTCTTCACGATCCTCAATGCCGTCGTCGACACCAACGGCGCCTGCGGGGTCTGGGACGGCGCCGCCCGGTTCGCGGGCGTGCTGACGTCCTCCGGCGGCGGAGGCGACCGCACGTACCTGCTCGCGCTTACGGCCGGCGGACTCGTCGAACTCGCGCCGGTGGAGTCGCGGAGCGACAGGATCTGGGGCAGTTTCGCGGACGTGTATAAGAAGAACGTCTGGGTGTTCGTGGATGCTGGCGACGACGTCTTGTTTTACTTCAACACGCAGACGCAAGGCTCGACGTCGCTCGGGTTCACGGCGGGCGTCGAATACGCTTGCGGCACCATCGTGGGCTCGGGCGAAGAGGGTCTCCTGTTGCCCGACCTGACCGCGACCTGCCTGGCCCCCGCGCCCGGAGTCGCCGGACCGGTCGACACGAACGGCACGGCGGGCCTCTCGCACCACGCCGGCGCGTGGAGTTTCCGCGTCAACAACGACG
Source organism: Steroidobacteraceae bacterium (assembly GCA_036377475.1). GTDB lineage: Bacteria > Pseudomonadota > Gammaproteobacteria > Steroidobacterales > Steroidobacteraceae > RPQJ01. Next base: position 4,052 of record DASUYI010000356.1, read on the forward strand.
ACCTCGTCACACCGACGTTCCACGGCATCAGGGTCGAGCGCGACTGAGCACGAACGGGCCGCGCGACGCACGTGTCGCGGAGGAGGCCGGGCCGAGCGCCCGGCTTTCCTTTTCAGGCTGCCTCAAATATCGTCGGGTCGGCTGCCGTCCGCGCAGCATCGTCACGCCAGGAACGTCGGGAGGGTAGAGATGAGCCTGATCAAGGAGTTCAAGGAATTCGCCATGAAGGGCAACGTGCTCGACATGGCAGTAGGCATCGTAATCGGCGCAGCGTTCGGCAAGATCGTCTCGTCGCTGGTCAGCGACATCATCACGCCATTCATCGGCAAGGCTCTCGGCGGGGTCAACTTCAAGGATCTCGCGTTCTCGCTCGGCGCGGATCCGGCGGGTGCGCCGATTCTCGTCAAGTACGGCCTGTTCCTGCAGAACATCTTCGATTTCGTGATCATCGCAGCCGCCATCTTCATGGCCGTCAAGGCAATCAACAGGCTCAAGACGCAGCCGCCACCCGCCGCCGACCCTGCGCCGGCGCCCGACGTCGTGCTGCTGACGGAGATCAGGGACCTGCTGAAGAGGCAATGAGCAGTGGCTGGTGGCTAGTGGTTAGTGGC
>DASUYI010000357.1:0-5058 GCA_036377475.1 Steroidobacteraceae bacterium
TGTTGCCCTGATGAACACACCAACGCGCTGGGCATGGATCGCCTGCGCGCTGCTGCTGCTCCAGTCGCTTGTGGCGACCGAGTCGCTCGGCGCTGCCAGCGACTTGCCGCACGGCTGGCCCCCGGACTTGCCCAGCGGTGAGCAACTCGAAGCGGCCGGGGCCGTCATCGGCGAGATCCGGATCCGGACCGAGGACATCTTCGACCCGACGCGGCCCGACGAAAGCGGCTGGCTCTACCGCACGGCCAACAAGCTGCACATCAACACGCGGAAGAGGGTGGTCCGCGACCAGTTGCTGTTCAAGCCGGGCGAACCCTACGTCCAACGCGTCGTGCAGGAAACCGAGCGCATCCTGCGCGCCAACGAGTACCTGTACGACGCCGTGATCCGGCCGATCTCGTTCGACGGCACGACGGTGGACCTCGAGGTGCGCACGCGCGACACCTGGACGCTCAACCCGGGTGTCAACTTCAACCGGCAGGGCGGCGAAAACTCGGGCTCGATCGAGCTCGAGGAAAAGAACCTGCTCGGCAGCGGCCAGCAGCTGGCGTTCGGCTGGACCAGCGACGTCGACCGCGAGTCGCTCAACTTCGATTACTACGACCCGCACTTCCAGTCGACGTGGATGCGGTTCGGCGTGCGCTACAGCGACGCCGACGACGGCGACACGACGGCCCTGCGCGTCGAACAACCGTTCTACGCGCTCGACGCGCGCTACGCCGGCGGTCTCTACCTGTTCGACACGCAGCTCGAGGACACGCGTTACGCCTACGGCGATCGGGTCGGCAAGTTCCAGCACCAGCAGCAGTTCTACGAAGGCTACGGCGGCTGGTCGACGGGCTGGGCGCAGGGGTGGGTGCGACGCTGGACCGCCGGCTTCACGTACGACCGCAACCGATTCGAGGAGCTGCCCGACGAGCCGCTCGGCGGTCCGCTGCCCGAAGACCGGACGCTCGTGTACCCGTGGCTCGGGTTCGACGTGCTGCAGGACGCGTTCCAGGAACGGAACAACCAGGACCAGATCGAGCGCACCGAGGACGTGCTGGTCGGGTTCCGTGCCGGCGCCCGACTCGGCTTCGCCGTCGACGGGCTCGGTTCGGATCGCGACGCCCTGTTGATGAGTCTCTACGCGCAGGACGGGTGGGACTTCGGCAACGAGACCTCGCTGTTCCTCGGGCTCACGGGGTCGGGCAGGATCGAGGACGAAGGGTTGCGCAACGCCGTGCTCTCGGCCGAGGCGCGCTACTACGCGCAGACCTCGAAGCGGACCAAGTTCTTCGCGACGGTGAGCGGCACGGTGACCGAGGAGCTCGACGCCGACAACCAGCTCCTGCTCGGCGGCGACACCGGGCTCCGGGGCTATCCGCTGCGCTACCAGGCCGGCACGTCGCTCGCGTTGCTCACGCTCGAGGAACGCTACTACACCGACTGGTACCCGTTCCGGCTGTTCCACGTCGCCGGCGCGGTGTTCTTCGACGTCGGTCGCACCTGGGGCAGCGACGTCACTGGCGCGACCAGCGATGGGCTGCTCAAGGACGTCGGGCTGGGCCTGCGGCTCGGCTCGAGTCGCTCGGCGTTCGGCAACGTCGTCCACATCGACCTGGCGTTCCCCCTCGACGGCGGCGACGACATCGACGACGTGCAGTTCGTCATCGAGACGAAGTCGCGCTTCTGATCACCCTCCCGTCCGGGAGGCCAGTCGGGCAATCGCCGCGTGACGGCGTCTATTTCTTACCGCCGCGGTCGGCGTCGCCGGGCAGCGCCCACTCGAACGCCTTGCTCAGTCGCTCATAGGCGTCGCGGGTGGCATGGCGAGCCTCCTCCCAGTCGAGGTGGGAGTCGCCACGGGCCTCGGCCCAGCGCTGCGCGAGCTCCGGTTCCACTTCTTCGAAGCGGCGCCCGTGATACTCGGGGTAACGCTGGTACCCCATGCGGAACGCGGGCTCGTAGTCCGCCCAGCCGTATGCCGAGCCGGCGGCGTAACTGCGCGTCGGAAACTCGTTGCGCCAGTACTCGTCCTCGTGCTTCGGATTGATCCGGTCCGCGATGGCCTTGCCGGTGATGCCGCCGATCACGGAACCGGCCACCACACCCGCCACGGCCCCCGCCACCATGCCGACGGGACCGCCCGCGATCGTGCCGGTCGTCGCGCCCATCAGCGCCGCACCCGCCACGCCACCGGCCGTGCCGCCGGCAAACGCACCGCCTGCGACGCCCCCGAGGTGATCCTCCGGTTGCCCGGTGACGGGGTCCCGGTCGAGGTCGCGTCCCTTGCGTTCTGTCATGACTGCTCCTTGCGTGCCGTCCGGGGCTGCTGTGCGAACCTCCTTTCTAGGACGCGCCGTCGCGGCGGTATGTAGGCGCCGCGCCGATTCCGCGTGCGCTCAGTCGAGCGCCTCCACCCGGTCGTCGCGCTTCAGCCCCAGCCGGACGGGCCGCGGCGCGCCAACCCGCGGCACGGTCGCCTCGACCCAGAGTTCGCCCGGCTGCCGGCCGAGCGTCGGATCGCGCGCGTGCTCGGGCAGGAAGAACGCCACCGGCACCAGCGTCTGCCACCGCGCGCCGGCCACGCCGACGTTGCGCACGAACGCGAGCGGATGCGAGGCGTCCGCGATCGTCGGTTCGCCCCCCGCGAGCACCGCGACCGCCCGGCCGTCGCGGACCTCGATGCGTCCGTAGGCGAGCGTGACCGAAGGCGCGATCTTCGTTCGCTCGATGGCCGGCAGCACGAGGTTCAGCGCGACGTAGCGCCCGCGGATCGGCAAGTCGGGATCGACTCCGGTCGTCTCGATCCAGGCCCGCGGCAATGTCGCACGGTCGTAGAGCAGCTTGCCGCCGACCGCCGTGAGCAGCGCGACCTGCGCCAGCGCGATCACCACGCCGCGAACGAGCGGGGTCACGTGGCGCCACCCGGCCCGGATTCGATGCTGCGCAGCAGCCGTCGCCGCGTGCGCTCCAGCAACCAGCCGCCGCCGATGAACAACGCGCCGAGTGCAATCAGGCCGAGCGAGCGCCCGAACTTGTCGAACACGCTGCTGAAATAGAACGACAGCACCGTCAACGCAAACGCGAAGACGCCGACGTTGACCCGGAGCCGGTGCGCATCGCGCAAGCCCCACCACATGACGCCGACCGCCGCGCCGAGATACAGCAGGTGCACGACGAGCCGCAGCGTCGCCGTCGACGCGTCGAGCCGGGTGACCACCAGCGCGAACGCGAGCGCGACCAGCAGCGGCCAGGCGTCACGCCGTCGCAACCCGAAACCGACCGCGAGCGGTCCGAGCGCGGCGACGGTCCAGCCGAGCGCAAGCCACGACGTCGCGATGTCGAGGCCGGCGCGAGCAAAGAACGGTTCCTGTTCGAAGGCCGCGAACGGCAGCGCCGCACCGGCGAACACCAGTGCGACGGCGCCGAGGCGCGCGAGCTCGTGGCGCCACTTCGCCGATTCGTTCGACCCGGCCGCGGCGAGATAGGCGAGGGCCAGCACGAACGCACCGGTCGCCGCCACCGCGAACGCGCCACGTGCCTCGAAGCCCACGCGAACGTCCCATTCGGCGATCAGCCACGCCGGTACCAGCGTCGCGACGTAGAGCACGTGCGGCCAGTCGCGCAGCCACCACAGCGCGAACGCCGCGCCGAGCGCCCAGAGCAGCAGCCCTGCCGGCCATTGCTCCGCGAGGTGAAACGCCTGGCCCGCGAGGAAAATGCCGCCGCCGAGCGCGGCCGTGCCAACGGCGTGCAGCACGGTCGCGAGCGCCGGCATGCGCGTGCCCGCGAACCCGGCCGCGAGGTGCAATGCCGCCACGGTGGTCGCGAGCAGGCCGAACCGCCCCCAGGGCGACAGCTGCTGCCAGTTCGCCGCGACGAACAGCAGGATTCCCGCGGCGAGCAACAGGCCGCCGAAACCGAAGGCGAGTCGACCCAGGCGCGAGCCTTCGGCCGGGGCGTGCTGGGCTTCCCACGCACGGATGCGATCCGCGGTCGCCGCGTCGACGACGCCCGCGTCGCGCCACCGCTCGAGGCGTTGCGTGAGGCCGCGGTCCATTCAGGTGGCGGTCGCGCGCTTCACGTCAGCCGATCTCGACCACCTGGCGGATCGAGGCGCCGGCCGCGAGCCGGTCGAACGCGGCGTTGATGTCTTCGAGTGCGATGCGTTCGCTCAGGAGCCGATCCACCGGAAGCCGCCCGGCGCGGTACCAGTCGATGTATTGCGGTATGTCGCGCTCGGGCACGCAGCTTCCCAGGTAGCTGCCCTTGAGCGTGCGCTCTTCCGCGACGAGCGTGACGTGCTGGATCGAGACCTGCTGCTGTGGATGCGGCAGGCCCGCCGTCACGGTGGTGCCGCCGCGGCGCGTGATCCGGTAGGCGAGTTCGAGCGCGCGTGCCGAACCGGCCATCTCGAACGCGTAGGCGACGCCGCCGCCGCTCAACTCGCGAACGCGCTCGAGGCAGTCCGGGTCGCTGGCATTCACCGTCGCCGTGGCGCCGAGCTCGCGCGCCTTCGCGAGCTTCGCGTCGTTCAAATCGATCGCGACGATGGGGTTCGCCTCGAGCATGCGGCCGGCGAGCAGCGACGCGAGCCCGACGCCGCCCAGGCCGATCACGGCCATCGAGGACAGCTTCGGCATCGAGGCCGTGTTCACCACCGCGCCGACGCCCGTGATCACGGCGCAGCCGAACAGCGCGGCCTCGGCGAAGGGCAGGGACGGGTCCACGCGCACGAGCGATCGCCGCGAGACGGTCGCGTACTCCGCGAACGCCGAAACGCCGAGATGGTGGTTCACCGCGTTGCCGCGCTGTTCGAGACGACGCTCGCCCGAGAGCAGCGTGCCCGCCGTGTTCGAGGCGAATCCCGGCTCGCAGAGCGCCGGCCGGCCGGCGACGCAGGGCGAGCACACGCCGCAGCTCGGCACGAACGAGGCGACGACGTGGTCGCCCTTCTGCAGGTCCGCGACGCCGTGGCCCATGGCTTCGACGACGCCGGCCATTTCGTGGCCGAGCACCATCGGCATCGGTCGCGGGCGGTTGCCGTCGATCACGGAGAGGTCGGAGTGACAG
>DASUYI010000358.1:0-6734 GCA_036377475.1 Steroidobacteraceae bacterium
GCTGCCGAGGAAACTGGTCTGGCGACCGACCGAGGTCGAGTCGACGATCCGCGCGTCGCAGGCCGTCATTGCGCCGCCCTCGATCAACGCGTCCGTGGGTCCGCTCGGTGGCATCACACTGCTGCCGTCGCTGATCGGCGCACGCAACAGCCCGGACGGCCGTCGGCTCGCCGAAATCCTGCCCGGCGGCCTCTACGCGCGCTGGCTGACGCTCAAAGAGCAGTATCTGGGGAAAAACGACACGGTCGAGCGCTGGCGCCCGATTTTCGCGGCCAGCGAACTGTACGAAGCGGCGCTGGCGCGCAGCCAGCTCGTGCCGTACGCGGGTGTGTGGCCCCAGGTCGAGAAGATTGCGCGCAAGGCCGGCGTGCGCGTCGTCGAACCCGAGATCGAGGTCAGGATCGAGAAAGCGCGTGCAGCCGTCAAGGAGTTCAAGCGGACGTCGCTCGACGACGTCGAGTGTTTCGAGCGCACGCTGCGGCGTCTCGAAACCGACCTGGACCTGATGCGCGAACGCGCGAACGCCTGGGCGGTCGGCGATGTGGAGCGGCTCCGGCGTCTCGCGCCGGTCGAGCGCGCCACGGCGTGCATCGGCGTGCTGCTCGAGTCGTCGCTGGTGCAGGAGCGCGGCTACGGCGACGTCATCGAACGCGCGCGCCTCGCGTGGTTGCGGGCGGTCGAGGAGGCACTCGCACGCAACGCCTCGACGCTCGCCGTGACCTCGGTCGACGAACTGCTGCGGCCCGACGGCCACTTCGCGCGGCTGCGCCGGTCGGGTTACGTCGTCGAGGAGCCCTGACGCTTCGGGTCTGGCGATGGCGGTCGCGGGGCGGCCCGTTCTTCGGCCAGACCGGCCCGTTGTGGCCTCGCGACGGCTCAACTCCGCTAAACTAGCGGACCTCCTGTTCGAACCGCTGCACGGGTCTCTGCCGTTTCCGGGACCCACGGGATACATGACGCAGTCAAAACCGATGCTGACGGCCACGCCGCTCGCGGCCGGCAACGACGCCTACGTCGAGGCGATGTACGAACGCTTCCTGGCGCAGCCGGAGTCCATCGACCCGGCGTGGCGTGATTATTTCGCGAGTCTCGGCGCGACCGCGCAGGACGTGCCTCACGGTCCATTGATCGAGGAACTCGCGCGACGTGCCCGGGCGCCCCGCACGACGGCCGCTGCCGGCATGACCGCGCCGGCCGGCTCGCCACCCACGAGTGACAGCGCCGCAGCGAAGCAGGGCGCCGTTTCGCGCATGATCCAGATCTACGCGAACCGCGGGCACCTGATCGCGAACATCGACCCGCTCGGCCTCATGGTACGACCGACGCCGAAGGTGCTCACGCTCGAGTACCTGGGCCTGACCGAGGCGGACCTCGACACCGAGTTCCTGACGGGCAGCCGCAACGAGGCGATCAAGCCGCGTCTCCAGCTACGCGCCATCCTAGCGCAGCTCCGGCAGATCTATTGCGGCACGATCGGCGCCGAATTCGCGCACGTGTCCGACGAGACCGAGCGCCTGTGGCTGCAGGACCGCTTCCAGGTGGGCCGGACCACGCAGCATCTCGGCCCCGAGCAGCGCAAGGAGATCCTCTGGCACCTGACGATGGCGGAAGGCCTCGAACGCTACCTCGCGACGCGGTATCCCGCGCAGAAGCGGTTTTCGCTCGAAGGCGGCGATGCGCTGATTCCGTTGCTCGAGCAGGTGATCCAGTGCGGCGGCGTGCACGGCGTCGAGGACCTCGTCTTCGGCATGGCGCACCGCGGCCGGCTCAACGTGCTGGTCAACGTGCTCGGCAAATCGCCCGAGGCGCTGTTCTCGGAGTTCGAGGGCAAGTACGACCTCAAGGCGCTGAAAGGCTCGGGCGACGTCAAGTACCACAAGGGTTTCTCGTGCGACGTGCGCACGTCGTCCGGGAACGTGCACGTCGCGCTCGCGTTCAACCCGTCGCACCTCGAGGTCGTCAATGCGGTCGTCGAGGGTTCGGTCCGTGCACGCCAGGAGCGCCGCGGCGACGAACGCGGCGACAAGGTGATGCCCGTGCTGCTCCACGGCGACGCCGCGTTCGCCGGGCAGGGCGTCATCCAGGAAACGCTGCAGATGTCGCAGGCGCGTGCGTTCTACACGGGCGGCACGCTGCACGTCATCGTCAACAACCAGGTCGGTTTCACGACCAGCGACCCGCGCGATTCCCGGTCGACGCTGTACTGCAGCGACGTCGCCAAGATGATCGAGGCGCCGATCCTGCACGTGAACGGCGACGATGCCGAGGCCGTCGTGTTCGCGGCACGCTTCGCGGTCGATTACCGCATGAAGTTCCACAAGGACGTCGTGATCGACCTGGTGTGCTACCGCCGGTTGGGCCACAACGAGGCGGACGAGCCCGCGGCGACGCAGCCCGTCATGTACGCGAACATCCGCAAGCGAGCGACCACGCGCCAGCTCTACGCGGAACGCCTCGCACAGGACGGGGTGGTCAGCCCGGCCGATGCCGATGCGATGGTGGAGCAGTACCGGCGCGGCCTGGACGAGGGCAAGCCGCAGGCGAAAAACGTGGTCGGCCTGATCGGCAACAAGTACACGGTCGACTGGAGCAGGTTCGTCGACGTCGACTGGTCCGAGGAAATCGAGAGCGGTGTGCGGCCGACGACGCTCAAGGAACTCGCCACCCGGGTGACGACGTACCCGGACGGTTTTACGCTGCACCGGCAGGTGCAGAAGGTCGTCGACGACCGGCGTCGGATGGCCGCGGGCCAGCAGACGCTGGACTGGGGCTTCGCCGAGACGCTCGCCTATGCGTCGCTGCTGGACGAGGGCTACGAAATCCGCTTCACCGGCCAGGACAGCGGCCGCGGCACGTTCTTCCACCGTCACGCCGTCGGCCACGACCAGAACACCGGCGCGACGTACGTGCCGCTCAAGCACATCAAGCCCGGCCAGCCGCGCTTTCGCATCACCGACTCGCTGCTGTCGGAGGAGGCGGTGCTCGGGTTCGAGTACGGTTATTCGATCACCGACCCGAACTGCCTCGTGATCTGGGAAGGCCAGTTCGGCGATTTCGCGAACGGCGCGCAGGTGATCATCGACCAGTTCATCTCCTCGGGCGAAACCAAGTGGGGTCGCATCTGCGGCCTCACGATGTTCCTGCCGCACGGCTACGAAGGACAGGGGCCCGAGCACTCCTCGGCGCGGCTCGAGCGCTTCCTGCAGCTCTGCGCCGAGAACAACATGTCGGTCTGCGTGCCGTCGACGCCGGCGCAGATGTTCCACATGCTGCGCCGGCACATGCTGCGCTCGTTCCGCAAGCCGCTGATCGTCATGACGCCGAAGAGCCTGCTGCGGCACAAGCTGTCGGTGTCGGCGTTCGACGACCTCACGCACGGCTGCTTCCACGACGTGATCGGCGAGGTCGACGACCTGCCGGAGAAGAACGTGGACCGCGTGGTGTTCTGCTCCGGCAAGGTGTATTTCGACCTGCTCGAGCAGCGTCGAGCGGCCGAGGTGCGCAACGTCGCGATCGTGCGGATCGAGCAGCTCTACCCGTTCCCCGCCGAGGACTATGCGGTCGCGCTCGCGCATTACCCGAACGCGCGAGAGATCGTCTGGTGCCAGGAAGAGCCGCAGAACCAGGGCGCGTGGTACCAGATCCGCCACCGCCTGCAGGAGCCGCTCAAGGGCGACCAGGAAGTGCTCTACTCGGGTCGGCGACCGGCCGCGGCCCCCGCGACCGGCATCATGCAGATGCACGCACAGGAACAGCACGGGCTGGTCGCGGCGGCGCTGACCGCCTCGTCGCAGGAACAAACGGCGCGCTCCACGAGCCGGCTGCGCGCCACCGGCAGCAGCAGGAAGAAATCATGAGCACGATCGAAGTCCGGGTCCCGCAATTGCCCGAGTCCGTCGCCGACGCGACGCTCGTCGCATGGCGCAAGCAGCCCGGCGACGCCGTCAACCGCGACGAGAACCTCGTCGACCTCGAGACCGACAAGGTGGTGCTCGAGGTGCCGGCGCCCGCCGCGGGCGTGATCCGGGAACTGAAGGTGCAGAACGGCGCCACCGTGACCGGCGGCCAGGTGCTCGCCGTGATCGAGGAAGGCGCCACGGCTGCCACCTCGCCCGCGAAAGTCGCAGGGGCCGCGCGCAGCGCGGGCGAGGACAAGACCGCATCATCGCCGGGTGTTCCACCGATCCCTCCCGCGGGCGCGGCAGAGGGGAAGACCCAGGGCGACAAGCTTGCGCCGTCGGTGCGGCGCCTGGTCGAGGAGCACCGACTCGAGCCGGCGAACATCCACGGTTCGGGACGCGACGGCCGCATCACCAAGGGCGACGTGCTGACGCACCTCGCCGACAAGGACAGCCAGGCCAGGACGGCCCCGCCGGCCCCACCCACGTCGCCCGCCGTCGTGGCAGACGTCGCCCGAAAGGCAGGTGCGGGCCCCGCGGCGGGCGCCCGTGGCGAGCGTCGCGTGCCGATGACGCGCCTGCGCGCGCGCATTGCCGAGCGCCTCGTGCAGGCGCAATCGACGGCCGCGATGCTCACGACCTTCAACGAGGTCGACCTGAAGGCGGTCAACGAACTGCGCGCGAAGTACAGGGAGCGCTTCGAGAAGGAGCACGGCGCGCGCCTCGGCTTCATGTCGTTCTTCGTCAAGGCCTGCGTCGAGGCGCTCAAGCGCTTCCCGGTGGTCAACGCCTCGGTCGACGGCAACGACGTGGTGTACCACGAGTACTACGACGTCGGCGTGGCGGTGTCGACCGACCGCGGCCTGATCGTGCCGGTGCTGCGCGACGCCGATGCGATGGCGTTCGGAGAGATCGAGAAGTCCGTCGTGGCGTACGCGACCCGCGCACGCGAGGGCTCGCTCACGCTCGAGGAGCTGACCGGCGGCACCTTCACGATCACCAACGGCGGCGTCTTCGGGTCGCTGCTGTCGACCCCGATCCTGAACATGCCGCAGAGCGCGATCCTCGGCATGCACAAGATCCAGGAGCGTCCCGTCGTGGTCGACGGACAGGTCGTCGTGCGGCCGATGATGTACCTCGCGCTCTCCTACGATCACCGCATCATCGACGGCAAGGAAGCCGTGCAGTTCCTGGTCGCGGTGAAGGAGAGCCTCGAGGACCCTGCGCGATTGCTGTTGCAAATCTGACGAGGGGTAGGGGTTAGGGGATAGGGGTTAGTGAAGAAGGCCGCTGCGCGGCCGCTCCGATCCGCCACTATCCCCTACCCCCTAACCCCCTAGCCCCTATCTTCTACGGAGCTCCCATGCCTGAAGCTTCCTCCTACGACGTTGTCGTGATCGGTGCCGGCCCGGCCGGTTATCCGTGCGCGATCCGCGCGGCGCAGAACAAGCTCAAGGTGGCGTGCATCGACGAGTGGAAGAACCTCGACGGTTCGCACGCGTTCGGCGGCACCTGCCTCAACGCGGGCTGCATCCCGTCGAAGGCGCTGCTCGAGTCGTCCGAGCTGTATCACCGCGCGCATTCGGAATTCGCGGCGCACGGCATCTCGGCGAGCGGCCTCGCGTTCGACGTCGCGACGATGCAGAAACGCAAGGCTGCAATCGTCAAGGCGTCGACCCAGGGCATCACGGGGCTCTTCAAGGCCGCCGGCGTCACGGCGCTGCAGGGTCACGGCAAGCTGCTCGCGGGCAACCGCGTCGAGTTCACCGCGCTCGACGGCAGCAAGCAGGAACTCGTCGCGAAGCACGTCGTGCTCGCGTCCGGCTCGCAGCCGATGCCGCTGAAGACCGTGCCGTTCGACGGCGACCGCGTGGTGGATTCCTGGGGCGCACTCGAGTTCGGCGACGTGCCGAAGCGTCTCGGTGTGATCGGTGCCGGCGTCATCGGGCTCGAGCTGGGCAGCGTCTGGCGCCGGCTGGGTGCCGAGGTGGTCGTGCTCGAGGCGATGGAACAATTCCTGTGGATGGCCGACCAGGCCGTAGCCAAGGAGGCGCTCCGGCACTTCAAGAAGCAGGGGTTCGACGTGCGGCTCGGCGCCAAGGTGACCGGGGCCGCAACCGGGAAGGATGGCGTCACGCTCAAGTATGCCGACGCCAGGGGCGAGCAGACCGTGACGGTCGACAAGGTCGTCGTCGCGATCGGTCGTCGGCCGTACACCGACGGCCTGCTCGGCGAAGGCACCGGAGTGAAGCTCGACGAGCGCGGCTTCATCGTCGTCGACGACGAATGCCGCGTGCCGGGCGCCGGCAACGTCTGGGCGATCGGCGACGCCGTGCGCGGCCCGATGCTTGCGCACAAGGGCAAGGACGAGGGCGTGATGGTCGCCGACCTGATCGCGGGACTGCATTCGGAGGTCAACTACAAGGCCGTGCCGTCGGTGATCTACACCGCGCCGGAGATCGCGTGGGTCGGGATGACCGAGGAACAGGTCAAGGACAGCGGTCGCGAGTACAAGGTCGGCCAGTTTCCGTTCATGGCGAGCGGCCGGGCGCGTGCGATGGAAGCGCCGGCGGGCTTCTGCAAGGTCATCGCCGCCCGGGACGACGACGAGATCCTCGGGGTGCACATCATCGGCGCGATGGCGGGCGAGTTGATCGCCGAGGCCGTGCTCGCGATGGAATACTCGGCCAGCACCGAGGACCTGCAGCGCACGATGCACGCGCACCCGACGCTGAGTGAGGCGCTGCACGAAGCTGCACTCGGGGCGGACAAGCGGGCCATCGATTTTCCAAATCGATAGGAAGCGGTTAGCGGATAGCGGGTAGTAGGAGGGCC
>DASUYI010000359.1:0-4077 GCA_036377475.1 Steroidobacteraceae bacterium
TTCTCGCACCAAAACCGCGTCCGACTCGCGGCAGCGATTCCGCGCGGCCACGTGTGCCCTCATCCTACATACCACCGCCTCGCTTGACCTTAAAACGCCCGCAGGCCCGACGATGCGAGTCTTCGTATTTCCGATCACCCAGGGAAGGAGTGACAGCGATGGCAGAACGAGATCGAGACCGAAACCGTGACCCGATCACCGGAGCCGAAGGCTCGCATCCGCTCGGCACGGCCGGCGGCGCGTTTGCCGGGGGCGCCGCAGGTGGCGTGGCTGGGGCAGCGATTGCCGGGGCGGCCGCCGGTTCGGCGGCCGGACCTGCGGGCACTGTCATTGGCGCGGCCGTGGGCGCCGTCGCTGGCGGCCTCGCCGGCAAGGCGATCGCCGAGCGCATCAACCCGTCGGTCGAGGAAGAGTACTGGCGGACCAATTATTCGTCGCGTCCGTACGTGACGACCGGCGCGCGCTACGACGACTACGGCCCGGCCTACCGCATGGGCTACGAGCGGTATCCGGAGTACCACGGCCGCAAGTTCGACGAGGTCGAGCACGAATTCGCGCGCGACTGGGACACGCGGCGTGGCGACTCGCGGCTGTCCTGGAACGAGGCCAGGCACGCGACGCGCGACGCATTCCAGCGCGCGAGCGACACGGTCGAGCGCTGGACGCCGGGCGACAGCGACCGCGACGGCAAGTAAGCAATCGACCAGCGACCGTACCGACACGGCGTCGTGTCGAATGGAGTGGCGCGTCGCCGATGCCGGGGCGCGCCCACTTCGTCGATCGGCCAGGCAACGATGGCTGTACGTCGCGACGATCGTCTCTATCATGGGCGTCCATCATGGGCGCGACGTCCGGTCAGGGCGCGCAGGTTCAGCAGGAGGGTCGCCGCATGTTCCATCCGATCGGCAGGATTGTGGCCGCAATCGCAGCAGCGAGTTCAATGGGCACAACGTCGGTGGTGCAGGCGCAGCAGCCAGGCCCGGCGCCGACCGCTCAAGCGGTGCCCGGCAGCGCGGCGCCCGCCGCCGTGAAGAAAGTCACGGCAGAGGCGAAGGCGGAAGCCGTCGTGCCGGACATGGCCCGGACGCCCCTCGCGATCAAGGTGGATGATCCGAACCTCCAGTGGGGCGCCTGTCCACCGATGTTCCCCGAGGGATGCCGCATCGCCGTGCTGCACGGCGATCCCGCGCAGCCCGGGGCCGACGTATTTTTCCAGGTCCCCGGCGGCTACACGATCCCGGCGCATTCGCACACCTCGGCCGAGCGCATGGTGCTCGTCACGGGTGAACTCGAGGTCACCTACCAGGGACGGTCGCCAGTCGTGCTGCTGCAAGGCCAGTACGCGTACGGGCCGGCCAAGGTCCCGCACGGCGCGACATGCCGGAGCCAGGAACCGTGCACTGTGTTCATCGCGTTCGACCTGCCGGTCGATGCGATGGCGTACGACGGGAAGCTCTGAGTCGGCCGCGCCCGATCAGTAAATCGAGAACGACGTCTCGGTCGGCGCCTTGATGACGGTGCCGGCGTGGATCTTCACTTCCCCGCCGGTCTTCTGCGCCACGGCCGCTCCGGCCGCGCCGCCGAGGATGCCGCCGACGACCGTACCCTCGTTGTCGTCGTCACCGTCGTCGTCGACCTGGTGACCGATGACCGCGCCCGCGGCCGCACCGCCCACGACTTTTGCGGCGTCCGCGCCCGTGTCACTCCCGGACTGCTGCCGGTAGCGCGCCATGATCGGCACGATGGCGCCGTTCGCCGCCTGCAATGAATCGAACGTCAGGCCGAGCGTCGGCGTACCACCCACCTTGTCGCTGCCCGAAACGAGTTCGGTGACGCTGCCGGTGACCGTGGCGCCCGCGACGGCCGCGCGTCGATCGTCCACCAGCAGATCCGTCGCCAGGCGACCCTCGACGCGATCGCCCACGCGCGCGACCTTCGTGTTGACGTTCGCGGTCAGCTCGATTTCGAGCGGTGTGCCCGGCGGCACGACGATCGGCAGCGACGGCACCTTCTGGATGCTGCTCGTCGCTGCATTCGGGGTCGGCGTCGTCGCTTCGTCCGCGTCGTAGGCCGGATCCGTTTCGGCGACCGTCGAGGAGCGTCCTCGCGATTCGGCCTCGAGCCGTTCGCGCTCCCGGCGCAATTGGTCCTGCTGCGCACGCAATTCCTGCTCACGCGCCGCGAGTTCTGCTTCGCGCCGACTCAGGTCGTCTGTGGCGTCCTGCGTCGTCGTAGTTTCGTCGGTGATCGCGGCGCGCGGCATCGGCTGGTCTGCGTCCAGCGTGGCGACGTCGGGCGCATCGGGATCCTGAATCGCCTGTGGCGCATAGGCGGGCCCGGTCGGAGTCCGCCCACAGGCGCTTAGCATGAACACGGACAGGCCGAGAAAACCGGCGGCGGCGGTCACGAACGTCTGCCTGGTCACGGGCGTCTCCTCGCGGCTGTGCCTTACCGCTTGGACGACGACCGGCCGAGGTTGGTTCACCGCATCGAGTGCAGGCCGATCAGGTTTCCTTCGGTGTCGAACGCGAGCACGACGTAGCCATACGCCCCGATCGACATCCGCTCGCGCTGGACCGTGCCGCCGGCGCCCTGGATCCGACCGGCCTCGATCGCACAGTCGTCACACCCGAAATAGACCAGCGTGCTGTTGCCGCCCGAACGCACGCCGTCCACCTTCACCAGCGTGCCGCCCACGCCGTACTGGTCCTGTGCCGACGGAAAGGCCCACATTTCGACGTCGCCCGAATCGAGGCGCTCGAGCTTCGTGTCGAGCACCGTCTCGTAGAAGCGTCGCGCGCGGGCCATGTCCTGCACGTAGATTTCGAACCAGCGGACAGGATTGGGTTGCGGCATGGACGTCCTTACCGGCTGAGCCGACTCGAAGATATGCGAACGCCTCCAGCAACACCAGACGGCGTTGCATCGCAGCAGAGGGCGGGATGACGGTCTGCGCCGCGGGGTCCATACTGCCGCGAGAGCGTGATCACGGGGAGGCGCGCCATGGACCCAGGCGAGATCTCGCGTCGGCGGTTCCTGCAGTCCTCGGGCGGGTCGCTCGGTTTCGCCTGGCTCGCCGCCAACTGGCCGCAGATCGTCGCGGCGGCCGAACACGCGCACCTCGCAAGCACTGCGGACGCAGGCGATCGCTCGCACTTCCGGCTGCTGAGCGCCGACCAGGCGCGCGACGTCGAGGCGATCGCCGCGCAGATCGTCCCGAGCGGCGGCAGCCCGGGCGCACGCGAGGCCGCGGTCGTGTACTTCATCGACCAGGTGCACGCCGGGGCATGGTCGGGCGGCGCGGCCCAGTTTCTCGACGGGCTGCGGGACTTCCAGACGCGTTGCGCACGCCACCATCCCGGCAGGCGACAGTTCGCGGACCTCGCCGACGACGAGCAGCTCGCGTACCTGCGGCACGTCGAACGCACGCCGTTCTTCGAGCAGGTGCGCTTCCTGACGGTCGTCGGGCTGCTGGCGTCGCCGCGGTACGGCGGCAATCGCCAGAAGTCGGGCTGGAAGCTGGTCGGGTTCGTCGACCAGCACGCCTGGCAACCTCCGTTCGGCCACTACGACGCGGGTTACCAGGGTTTCACCCCGCCGGTGGGAAAGAAGCCGGATCGACAGACATGACCGGCCGTCGCTTCGGCCCGAACGAGGCCGTGGACTTCGTCGTGGTCGGGTCGGGCGCCGCCGGTGGCGTCATGGCGCGCGAGTTGTCGCGGGCCGGCCTCACGGTGCTCGTGCTCGAGCAGGGTCCACGGCTCACGGCCGCGGATTTCGGCCACGACGAATTCGACACCTGGTTCAACCTCGGCCTGAGCAACAAGCTCGACACGAACCCGCAGACCTTCCGCAGTTCGGCGGACGAGCCCGCCCGTCGGGTCCGGGACTTTCCCGCCGCCTGGTACGCGCCGATGGTCGGCGGCAGCAGCAACCACTTCACCGGCAACTTCTGGCGCTTCCACGAAGTGGACTTCGATGAACGCAGCCGGCTCGGCGCGATGCCCGGCACGACGTTCGACGACTGGCCGCTCACCTACGCCGAACTCGAGCCCTACTACACGAAGGTCGAGTGGG
>DASUYI010000360.1:0-4286 GCA_036377475.1 Steroidobacteraceae bacterium
TGCAGCGCCGCCGCCTGCGGGCGATGAGCAAGGCGTACGCGTGAGGAAGTCGTTTGGTGGCTAGTGCCCAGTGGCTCGTGGCTAGTCAGAACGAAGGCCGGCAACGCCGGCCTTCTTTTTTCCTACTAACCACGAGCCACTAGCCACTTCCTCAGAAATTGAACTCGAATCCCGCCTGCACGATGCGCGGCATGCCCGGGATCAGGCCACGGCTCATGTCGGCGACGTAGAGCTTGTCGGTCAGGTTCTTCGCGGCCGCGAACACCTTGCACGCACACGCCTGCAGCGCGTAGTTCGCGGTGAGGTTCCAGACCGTGTAGCCCGGCATTTCGCCGCGCTGCCCGTTCTCGACGATCGCCACCGTGTTGAGGTCGTCGGTGTACGCGGCACTCGTGTACACCCCCTCGAGCGCAAGCTCGAGCCCGAACGGCATCCGTGCACCCACGGTTGCCGAGAGCAGGTGCTCCGGCGTGTACGGCAGCCGGTTGCCGGTCACGCGGACGGTCGAGAAGCCCGCGACGTTGCTGTAGCGATCGCCGGCGTACTCGGCGTCGGCCAGCCAGGTATAGGCGCCGCGCGCGAACAGCTGGACCGGCCAGTCGACGTACGCGCTGCTGTCGAGCGCAGCGGCGAGTTCGACGCCCTGCTGCAGCGTTTCACCGGCGCTCGTCAACGCGGCGCCGGAGCCACCGGCGACGCTCGCCGGCACGATCTGGTTCTCGAAATCCATGCGGAACAGCGTCGCCTCGTACGAGAAGCCGTCGCCGACCGTCGCACGCAAGCCCAGTTCGTAGTTCCACGAGAGCTCGGCGTCCAGGTCCACGCTGCCGCCGGCCGCCGTCACGATGTCGGCGACGCCCGGCGGCGCAAAGCCGCGATGCACGCCGGCGAACAGGACCATCCCGGGCGCTGCTCCGAACGTCGCGCCAAGGCCGGGAATGACCTCATCGATGCTCGATTCGCCGGTCGCGCCGGTGAGGTTGTCGGTGCGCTCGTAGTCGACGCTCTCGAAACGCACGCCCGGCGTAACCGTCCACCGGCCGAAGTCGAACTGGTTCTGCACGAACGCCGACATCGCCTCGACGGTGCGGTCGCTGTCTTCCCGGATCCCGGCGTTCGTGCCGGTGCCTGCCTTGCGCGAACGGGGCCCGTCACCGTTCGCCTGTACGCGGAACTGATCCTCGTAGTGGTAACGCACGCCGCCTTCGAGCACGTTGTCGAGGCCGAAAAGGCCGTGCTCCACCGCGACGCGCGGTTCGAGTCCGGCCGTCCAGTACTGGCGCAGGCGCCCCTCGTTGCCGCAGGTCGCGTAGAGGTTCGACATGCCGCCACAGGCCGGGTCGCTCGCGTCGTTCGGGCGTTGCGCCGAATTGCTCGACTGCCGCCACCAGTCCCGGTTGAAGTCCGTGTAATAGGCGTTGGTCGTGAACGTCACGGCGTCGCCGAGATCGAACCGGTGCGTCGCCGACGCGCCCCAGCGCTGCGCGTACATGTGGTCGTTCCCGAACGGATTCTGGTACGGGTCGTCGCGCCATTCGGCGAGCGTGAGCCCCGAATAGGTGACCTGCGACGACTCGTCGTACCAGCTGGCGCGCAGCGTGAGCGCCTGCCGGTCGCTGATGTCGTGCACGACCTTGAGGTTGAGGTCGCCGACCTCGAAATTCATGTTCTCGCGCGCGCCGTCGCTCTGCTTGAACGTGCCGTGCGCCACGATTCCGGTGTCGCCGAACCGGTCGCCGTACTGGCCGTGAACTTCGCGAAAGCCCTCGGTCCCGAACGACGCCAGCACCCGGCCGGTCGCCTCGTCGGGGGCCGCCGGAGTGATGTAATTGATGACGCCGCCGACCGTGTGAGGCCCGAACAGGATCTGGCCCGAACCCTTGAGCACCTCGATGCGCTCGAAACGCTCCACGGGCGGGTGGTAATAGGTGGCGTTGTCCCCGTACGGGGCGTAGCTCAGCGGAATGCCGTCCTCGAGCAGCAGGACCTTGGACGATCGCGTGGGATTGAGCCCGCGGATGCCGAGGTTCGGCCGCAGTCCGAATCCTTCCTCGTCGCGCGCGAAAATGCCCGGGACCTTGCGGAGCGCCTCGTTCACGGTGAACACGCGCGCTTCCTGGATCACTTCCGCGTCCAGCACCGCGGCGGAACCCGGAATCGAGTCGAGCCGTATCCGGTCGCCGATGACGGTGATGACCGGCTCGAGTGGGCTCATCTCCGCCTCCTCCGCGTACGCCTGTGACGAGACACCGAGCAGTACGCTCGAGATCGCCAGGGCGAGGGTGGGGGAGCAGCGAAGGGATGGACAGGGCGTGACGCGAGACATGTTGCTTTACCGCGAGGGGTGGAACGTGGTCGCGACTGTGCTTCGCTTGGTCGTCTCTGTCAATGCTAATCATTCGCATTTGCATCTAGGGACATATCCCTAGGCGGGTCCGACACGCCAGCTCGCGTCGCACCGTGCGAGCCGCCGACCCGCGCGGTAGTCTTCGCCGTCCTGACCAGTCCGGAGCGTCACCCGCCATGCCATCGTTCGACATCGTCTCCGAGGTCGAGGCGCACGAAGTCACCAACGCGGTCGACCAGGCCTCACGCGAGGTGGGGCAGCGCTTCGATTTCAAGGGCACGAATGCCAAGTTCGACTTGAAAGACGGCGTCATAACGATGTCCGCGCCGGCGGATTTTCAACTAAAACAAATGCTCGATATCCTGCGGCTCAAGCTGTCCAAGCGGGGCATCGACGTCGCCTGTCTCAAGGTCGAGGAGCCGGTCGTGACGGGCCAGACCGCGCGGCAGGTCGTGACGTTGCGGCAAGGCGTCGACACCGAGCTCGGCAAGAAGATCCAGCGCCAGATCAAGGACTCGAAACTCCGGGTGCAGGCCGCCTTGCAGGACAAGCAGGTGCGGGTCACGGGCAAGAGCCGCGACGACCTGCAGGAGGCGATCGCGCTCGTCCGCAAGGGGAACTACGACCTGCCGCTGCAGTTCACGAACTTTCGGGACTAGCGACCTCGCCCGGCGTCGGCTCGGCCAGCAACTGCTCGATCGTCTGCTCGAACTCCCGGACGAGCAGTTCGTGGCGAACGCGGGTGGCCGGTCCCGCGAAACCGGTGTGGATCTTGCGGACGCGCCCCGACCGGTCGACGAACAGCGCGGTCGGGTAGGCTCGGACCGCCTCGAGCTGCGGCAGCGCCGCGGACGCAGATGCCTCGGCCATGCGACCCGCGACGAGCGTGGGGTAGTCGATGGCGTTGGCGGCCCGGAAGCGTCGCACCGCCGCGACCGCGCGCTCGAACTCCGCGTGCTGCTCGAACATCAGGCTCACCACGACCAGCCCGCGTGCCCGGTACCGGCGATCGAGTTGCGCGAGCAGCCGTGCCTCGTCGTGGCTGTTCGGGCACCAGCTGCCGCCGAGGGTCACGAGCAACACCTTCCCCCGGAACTGCGTGTCCCGGGACGAAACCGTGCGGCCATCGAGGTCGCGGGACGAGAACTCGAAGCCGGCCTCCGGATTGCGTAACCGCGTCGCGACGGCAAGGGCATCGACGTCGGCGTCGGCATTGCGTGTCGCCACGAAACGCTGCAGGCCGCCGCGGTCCGTCCACGCCTCGCCCACCAGCCGGCCCTTGTCATCGAGTTTCGCCTCGTAGAGCACCGCGGCGCCCCCGTCGAACCGCGACAGTCGCAGCTCTTCGTCGCGCACCTCGCCGGCGAGGTATCGCTGGTCGGCGGTCGGCAGGATCACGGTCCCGGTCACCTGCTCGAAATGCTGCTCGAATTCCGCGACCGCCCGCACACGCTCGCCCTTGCCGCCGGTGAGCGCGACGTCCCACCGGCCCGCGAGGTCCGCGTTGTCGCTGAGCGGTTCGGGATGAAAGCGCCAGGTCTCGCCGAGCCTGGCCTCGAACGGCAGCTCGAGCGTGCGGCCGTCGGCGTGGATCAGCGTGACTGCGCCCGAGAGCTCGCCTCCCGAGATCGTCGCGGTGAGGGTGGACTCGTACCCCGGCATGCGCGCCGAGAGCTTGCCCGGCTGCGCCACGACCTCGGTCACGCGCACGCGCTCGACACCGTTGATCAGGTACAGCACCGGCCCCGCTTCTTCGAGCGCGACATCGAGCCCGAACGGCAACGAGCGGCCGCCCGGCAGCTCGAGCACGGCGCGATAACTGCCGGGCTGCAGTTCCCGGCCCGTGTGCTTGCCGCACGCGGCGACGCAGAGCGCACTCGCGAGCACGACGGCGAGAAGGGCGCGGCCGGCGCGCAGTCGGCGGTGAGCAGGGAGGGCG
>DASUYI010000361.1:0-4824 GCA_036377475.1 Steroidobacteraceae bacterium
GAGCGCTGTCGGAGCGTGAAGCGCTGGATCGTGCGGCCCGCCCGGCTCTGCACCGTCTCCGGCCGCGCCTGCAGGACGTAAATCGCGCCCGTCTCCCCGTCCTTGCCCCACTCGATGTCCATCGGGCAACCGTAGTGCCGCTCGATCGTCATCGCCTGCCGGGCGAGTTCGATCACGTCCTCGTCCGAAATGCAGAAGCGCATGCGTTCGGTTTCCGACACGTCGACGGTGAGCACGCGCTTTTCCGCCTGCGCCGCCGGCGCATACACCATCTTGATCGCCTTGGCGCCGAGCGTGCGGCGCAGGATCGGGTGGCTGGCGTTGCCCATCGCCGGCTTGTAGACGTAGAACTCGTCCGGATTCACGGCGCCCTGCACGACCGTCTCGCCGAGCCCGTACGAGGCCGTGATGAAGACGACGTCGCGGAACCCCGAGTCGGTGTCGAGCGTGAACATGACGCCGCTCGCGCCGACGTCGCTGCGCACCATGTACTGGATGCCGGCCGAGAGTGCGACCTGCGAATGGTCGAAACCCTGGTGCACGCGATAGGAAATCGCGCGATCGTTGAAGAGCGAGGCGAAGACCTCGTGCACGGCCTTGACCACGTTGTCGGCGCCGCGCACGTTGAGCAGCGTTTCCTGCTGGCCGGCGAACGAGGCCTCGGGCAGGTCCTCGGCGGTCGCCGACGAGCGCACCGCGACCGCGACGTCGCCGCGGCCCTCGCACATGCGCACGTAACCGTCGATGACTTGCTGCTGCAGTCGGACGGGGAAGGGCGTCGACAGGATCCAGTCGCGGATCTTCGCGCCGGTCTCGGCGAGCTTCGCGACGTCGTCGACGTCGAGCGCGTCGAGTTCCTGCTTGATGCGCGCGGCGAGCCCTTCGTGCGCGAGGAAATCGCGATACGCTTCCGCCGTCGTCGCAAAGCCGTCGGGCACCGTGACACCGAGCGCAGCGAGGTTCGAGATCATTTCGCCGAGCGAGGAGTTCTTGCCGCCGACGTCGGCGACGTCGTGACGGCCCAGGCCGGAAAACGGAAGCGTGTACGGTCGCATCAAGCGCCCCTTGCTACACCGACGATCGGGATGAAACACTGGGCGCAGGGAATGCGCCCACGGGAACCGCCGAGCAGATGACGCGTCGAACGATATTTTTCGTATCTGACCAGACCGGCGTGACAGCCGAGACGATGGGACACAGCCTGCTCACGCAATTCGAGGGCCTGGAATTCCGACAGGTGACTCTGCCATTTATCGCCACGCTTGACAAGGCAGAGGAAGCCGTAAGGAAGATCAACGCGACGGGCCACGAAGACGGCTTGCGACCCGTGGTTTTCAGCACGCTCGTCAAGGAAGACCTGCGTCGCGTCGTCAAGAAGAGCAACGGGTTGTTCCTCGATTTTTTCGACGCTTTTCTCGGGCCGCTCGAGGGGGAGCTCGAGGTCAAGTCGAGCGAACGTGCGGGTCGAGCACACGGCATCGCCGACCAGTACGCGTACGGCACGCGCATCGATGCGACGAATTTCGCGCTCGCGGCGGACGACGGCGCCGTGTCTGCGGACTACGAGCGCGCCGACGTGATCCTGATCGGCGTCTCCCGCTCGGGCAAGACGCCGACGTGCATCTACATGGCGATGCAGTACGGCGTGTTCGCGGCGAACTATCCGTTCACGGAGGACGACTTCGACTCGAAGCAACTGCCGGCGTCCGTGCGCGGGCACACGCGCAAACTGTTCGGCCTGACGATCGGGCCGATGCGGCTGCAGCAGATCCGCAACGAACGACGTCCCGGCAGCCGGTACGCGTCGATCGCACAGTGCGAGTTCGAGGTGCGCAGTGCCGAGAACCTGTTCCACCGTCACGGCATCCCCTCGATCGATACGACCGAGTGCTCGATCGAGGAGATCGCGAGCCGCATCATCGAGCGCATGGGCATCGAACGGCGGCTGCGACCATAGGAAGCGGATAGCGGGTAGGGGATAGCGGATAGTAGAGCAGCGGCTGCGCCGCGCGCCGACGCAGTCGGCTTTTCTAACTATCCGCTACCCGCTATCCGCTATCCGCTATCCGCTGCTATAGTCGGTCCATGTTGCTCGACCACCTCTGCATCACGTCCTGGCGCGCGCGACCGGTGAGCTTCGTGAGCCTGATGTCGCTCTACGAAAGCAACTACCTGCGTCTGCGCGCGCTGGCGGGGGACGTCCGGCGCCAGGCCGGCGAGCAGGTCTCGCGCGTCCCGGGCGACTGCGACCTGCACTTCGGCGTGGTCGAGCACGCACCCTACACGTCGACGGTGCGGCTCACGTACCGCTTCGAGGACGCGGCCGGCACGCTGGCCGACCCGGACCTCGAACTGCGCGTATATCACGACGCTCGACTCGCCGAAGTCAGCGCGTGTGGCCGCTGGGTTCGTCACGAGAGCCTCGAGCACGTCCGCGCGGGGATTCCGCGCCAGCTCGGCGAGCGCTGGCTGCGCAACATGCTCCTGAACAAGTGGCTCGACTACTGTCTCGAGCGCGGTCACGCGTTCGTCGCCGCGACCGCCGGTGCCGGGATGCATGCGTCTCCCGGATAGCCTGCGTCGGCTCGCGTACCGCGTCGTCGGTCGTGAACCTTCCGTCGAAGACGAACGCCTGGTCGAGCTGTTCCGCAACCGCGCGGAGCTCAAGAAGGAACTGAATGCGCTCGACGACGAGCGGCATCGCCTGCTCGATCGGCTGAAGCTGCAGGAAGGCTCGACGATGCGCGTCGAGGAGCAGATGGCCGCGCTCGAGCAATACCTCGGGCGGTCCGAGGAAGGCTTCAAGAGCCTCGCGTATTTCCAGCTCAAGGCGCTCTGGCGCACGGCCGCGCGCCGGCTCGAGCAGTTCGGCTCGGAGCTTGCACGCCAGCAGAAGGACCGCGAGCGCAAGGCGCAGCTCGCCGCGCACGATCGAGGCAAGCGGGAACGCATGGCCCTCATCGACCGCGAGCTGGTCGAGGGTCGCGTGCTCGCCGAGCAGTTGCAGGCCGAACAGAAGCTCGCCGCGCAGCGTCTCGAGCAACTCGACGGGTTCTGGAATTATTTTCGCCGGCGCAAGCTCAGGGAATCGATCGCCGCTCGCCAGCTTCGCATCGAAGCCTCGCTGATTCAGGTGACGGACCTGACCGAGCAGTTGCATGCGATCTCGTCGGAATCGCCGCCGCTGTTCGAGGGCATCAGCATCGAGGGTCGCCGGGCGATCAACCTGGCGGTGATCGGTTATGCCGAAATGCTCTACGACCGGCTGGCCCCGGGCAACCTCGCCGAACTCGCACGCCAGAGCATGCTGAAGCGGGTCTTCGACGCGGACTACGGGTCCGAGGCCGAGTGCCATGTGCTCATGCAGAGAGTCTCGCAGGCTGCGACCGAGGTCGAACGAATGACCGAGGACCTCGCCGACATCAAGGCGCGCGCCGACCGCATGCGCCGCACCGCCACCTATCGCAGCGACACCGACGTGCTGCCGATGGCCGACTCGCTCGTCCCGGAGCCGGCGTCGGGCGCGCGCCGCGGGCCGCCCAACATGCTGCTCGACGAGTACTGGGAGATCTACCGCGCCGTGGTCCGTTAGGAAGCGGATAGCGGATAGCGGATAGTGGATAGTGGATAGTGGATAGTCGGAAGCTCGACGTGCGCGGGCTCGTCCATTGAGCCTCCTCGGAGGCACACTACGGCTGTCTGTCGCTGAGCTTCCCACCCTATCCGCTATCCGCTATCTCCTTATGTCTTATCACCTCCTGCTCGACCCGCTCACCCGCGTCACGTGCCCGAAATGCGAGCACGAGTTCAGCCTCGCCGACGGGTTCGCGCGCCGATCGCTCGAGGCGCTCGAGCGCGCGAGTTCCGGCGAACTCGAGAACCTTCGATCGGAAGCCCGGGCCGGCGAGGAGCGACGCGCACGCGAACGCGCGGCACGGAGCGAGGCGCTGCTCCGCGACCAGATGAAGGGCCTGCAGGAGCTGATCGAGACCCAGCGTCGTCAGCACGCTGAAGCACTCGAACGAATGCGTGCGCTCGAGCGCGAGGACGGCGCGCGTCGCGAAGCCGAGCTGCGCGCCTCGCTCGTGCAGCGCGAGAACGAATTGCGGCGGGTCGCCGAGGAACGCCACGTCCTCGCCGACCGAACGCGCGAGCTCGCCGAGCGGGAATCGAACATGTCCCGGGTCGTGGAGGAGCAGGCCGCGAATCTCGCCGCCGCCGCGTGCCGCGAACTCGAAGAGCAGATGCGCGCGCAGCAGGGGCAGATTGCGCAGTTCCAGGCGATGGAACTGCAACTGCGGAAGGAACGCGAGGGGCTCGAGCGCCGCCAGCAGCAACTCGAACTCGACGTGCAGCGCCGGCTCGACGAGGAACGCGGCCGGATCGCCGAGACCGTGCGCACGGCCGAGACGGAGCGGGGCCGGCTGCGCGAGGCCGAGTTGCAGAAGAAGCTCGACGACACCCTCGCAAAGCTCAACGACACGCAGCGGCGGCTGGAACAGGGCTCGCAGCAGTTGCAAGGCGAGGTGCTGGAACTGATCCTCGAGGAAGAGCTCGCCGCCGCGTTCCCGCTCGACGTGCTCAGCGAGGTCAGGAAAGGCGTCCGTGGCGCGGACGCCTGCCAGCGCGTGATGACGCGTTCGGGACAGGAGGCCGGAATCGTCCTGTGGGAGGCGAAGCGCGCGCAGAAGTGGAGCGCGCAGTGGCCCGCGAAGCTCCGCGAAGACATGCGCGAGGCAGGCGCCGAGGTTGGCGTGATCGTCACGACCTGTTTCCCCGGCGACTGGCCGGACGGGCAGCCGTTCGGCCTCTACGAGGACGTGT
>DASUYI010000362.1:0-3689 GCA_036377475.1 Steroidobacteraceae bacterium
CGGCGACGTGCATTTCCTCGACGCCCGGATACTGCGCCTTCCACACCGGCATCTGGTCGCGCAGGTACGTCTGGATCCGATCGGCGAGCTCCTG
The DNA here is from genome assembly GCA_036377475.1 of Steroidobacteraceae bacterium. Classification (GTDB taxonomy): domain Bacteria; phylum Pseudomonadota; class Gammaproteobacteria; order Steroidobacterales; family Steroidobacteraceae; genus RPQJ01. Next base: position 95 of record DASUYI010000362.1, read on the forward strand.
GAAGAAGGTGCTCGTCGTGCGCCCGCAGCCGGGGCAGGCGACGACCATCGGTGTGAACGAGCGCAGGCCCATCGTCTGCAGGATTTCCTGCGCGACGATCACCTCGTTGGTGCGATCGCCGCCCGGCTCCGGCGTGAGCGAAACCCGGATGGTGTCGCCGATGCCTTCCTGCAGCAGCACGGCGATGCCGGCGGTCGAGGCGACGATGCCCTTGGAACCCATGCCGGCCTCGGTCAGCCCGAGGTGCAACGCGTAGTCGCAGCGGCGCGCGATGTTGCGGTAGACCGCGACCAGGTCCTGCACGCCGCTCACCTTGCAGGAGATCACGATGCGGTCGTGCGGCAGGCCGATCTGCTCGGCACGGCGCGCGCTCTCGAGCGCGGAAACGACGATCGCCTCGCGCATGACGACGTTCGCGTCGAGCGGCTGCGCCTGGCGCGAGTTGTCGTCCATCAGTCGCGTCAGCAGGTCCTGGTCGAGGCTGCCCCAGTTGACGCCGACGCGCACGGGCTTGCCGTAGCGGCACGCCGTCTCGACCATTTCCGCGAATTGCGGGTCGCGCTTGCTGCCGCGACCGACGTTGCCGGGGTTGATCCGGTACTTGGCCAGCGCCTCGGCACAGGCCGGGTGCTCGCGCAGCAGCTTGTGACCGTTGAAGTGGAAGTCGCCCACGATGGGCACGCTCGTCCCCAGTTGCGCGAGCCGGTCGACGATGTGCGGCACGGCCGCGGCCGCCTCGTCGGTGTTGACGGTGACGCGCACGATCTCCGAACCGGCGATCGCCAGGGCACGCACCTGCAGCGCCGTGCCCTCGACGTCGGCCGTGTCGGTGTTGGTCATCGACTGGACGACCACGGGCGCCGGACCGCCGACCGTGACCGGGCCGATCCGGACGGCGGTGCTGGGGCGGCGGGCGATGGGGCTGCTGTTCATGAATGGGCTGCGTGGCTCGGACCGCCCGATTTTACCGGCCTGCGGCGGCCGGTGCCGCCCGGGTGGACTCGATCCAGCGACGGACGTTGGCCGCCAGCACGTCGAGCGGGACGGCGCCGCTGCCGAGCACCACGTCGTGGAAAGCGCGGATGTCGAAGCGCTCGCCGAGCTGCGCGGTCGCCTCGCGGCGCAGTTCCTTGATCCGGAGTTCGCCGATCTTGTATGCGAGTGCCTGGCCCGGGTTGCCGATGTAGCGGTCGATCTCGTTGACGATGTCGAGCTCGCTCTTGGCCGCGTTCGCCTTGAAGTAGTCGATCGCCTGCTGCCGGCTCCAGCGCTTGTGGTGCAGCCCCGTGTCGACGACGAGGCGAACCGCCCGCCACATCTCGTAGGTCAGCTGGCCGAACTTGTCGTAGGGGTCGTCGTAGAACCCCATTTCCTGGCCGAGACTCTCGGCGTACAGCCCCCAGCCCTCGACGAAGGCCGTGGCCTCGAAGTCGCGCCGGAACTTCGGCAGTTCGCCCAGCTCCTGCGCGAGCGCGATCTGCAGGTGATGGCCCGGCACGGCCTCGTGGATCGTCAGCACCGGGATCTCGTACTTCGGCCGCTGCTCGGGCTTGTAGAGGTTCACGTAGTAGTAGCCCGCGCGACTGCCGTCGAGCGCCGGACCCTGGTAGTAGGCCGTCGTCGTGTCCGGTGCAATCTGCTCGGCGATCGGCCGCACGCCGTAGGGCATGCGCGGCAGCTTGCCGAAATACCGGGGCAGCAGCGGATCCACGCGCTTGGCCATCGCCTCGTACGCGACGAGCAGCTGTTGCGGATCGGTGTAATGAAACTTCGGGTCCGAGCGCAGGTAGGTCAGAAACGCGTCGAAGTCGCCCGCGAAACCGGTCTTCGCGATCACCTGCAGCATCTCCGCGCGGATGCGCGCGACTTCCTTCAGGCCGATCTCGTGGATCTGGTCGGGCGTGAGGTCGGTCGTCGTGTAGAACCGCGCCAGCTCGACGTAACGCTGCTCGCCGTTCGGCGTGTCCCAGATCCCGACCGTCTCGCGGGACTTCGGCAGGTATTCCTCGTCGACGTACCGCTTCAGGCGCGTGTAGGCCGGCACGATGTGCGTCGCGATGGCCGTACGCGCGGCTGCCTGGAGACGCGCGCGCTCGGCGGCCGGGATCGTGTCCGGCAGCTTCGCGAACAGGTCGTAGAACGGACTCTTCGTCGGGTCCGTGACGATCTGCGCGTCGATCTGCTTCGGCAGACGCTGCATCAGGACCTTCGGCGGGACGAGCCCACGCCGGACCCCCTCGCTCATCAGCTCGATCACCTGCGCCATCGGCGCCTCGACGCCGTTCATGCGCGCGAGCCACTGCTCGTAATCCTTGACCGAGCGAAACACGACGACGTCGGCAATCCGGTGGATGCTCGTGAGTCCGCTCCGGTGAGACAGCGGTATCAGGTGCGCGCCGTACTCGAAGTCGTCGAGGGTCGCCTGCGTCTGGCGGCGGAACAGGTCCTGGTTCAGCCGATCCGCCTCGCTCAACGTCGCCGCATCGATGGCTTCGAGTCGGGCGAGCGCCGCTCGGTCGGCTTCGTGCGAGGCCTGCGCGGCGGCGGGCGACAGGTCCGGCCAGCGGTCGTTGTAGCGGATGTCCCCGATGTACGTGGCCTTGATCGGGTTCTCGCGCAGCCCGCGTTCCCACTCGGCCTCGAACAGTTCGTGCAGGCGTGCCGCGGCCGGCGATTCGTCCTTCTCTCCGGCTGCGACCGCGGACGGCAGCGCGATGGACAACCCCAGCAGCAACGGCGTGACGAGCGGCGAACGACGCATGCGACCGTGACCTCGACGATTCGGGTAGACCGCGCCGCTCCATCCTCGACGTCGAGGCGGGGCCGGGCGGAAAGAGCGCCGATGTTCGGGTGCGGGGCGTGCGTTGGCAAGCCTGGGTGGGTTACCATGCGTTCACCCATCGCTAGGCCCGTCCCGAGAGAGGCTCCCCGGAGCCCGCCGAAGGCGCAACCCGCCCGGAAACGCTCAGGCAAACGTACGGCTGCGGCCTGATGGTCTCTGGAGAGCGGCCCGTCGCCAGGCGGGTCCACCGAAGGGGTGCGGCACCCGGACTCGAGCCGGGGCTCGATCTCTCAGGTCAAAGGACAGAGGGGCGGCAGGTCGTCACGGCGGTCTGCCGCCCTTTTTCTTTTGGCCGTGAAGAAACGACTGTCCGAGGACGGCACGATGGCACTGCGCACTCCACTGTACGAATCGCACCTCGCGGCGGGCGCTCGCACCGTCGATTTCGGCGGCTGGGACATGCCGGTCAACTACGGTTCGCAGATCGAGGAGCACCACGCGGTCCGTCGCGATGCCGGCATGTTCGACGTCTCCCACATGTGCGTCGTCGACCTGCGTGGTGCGACCGTGCGCGACTACCTGCGCCACCTGCTCGCGAACGACATCGCGAAGCTGGCGCAGACCGGCAAGGCGCTGTACTCGTGCATGTTGCGCGCGAACGGCGGCGTCATCGACGACCTGATCGTCTATTTCCTGGACGACGAGTGGTACCGGATGGTGGTCAACGCCGGCACGCGCGAAAAGGACGTCGGCTGGCTGCTTGAACAGGTCCCCCCGTTCGGAGTCTCCGTCGAGCCGCGCACCGACCTCGCC
>DASUYI010000363.1:0-2205 GCA_036377475.1 Steroidobacteraceae bacterium
GCCCTCGCTCCAGCCGGGCCCCGACGCACTCGCACCGCGCGTGCCCGGCAGCGACACCAAGCACTATGCGCCGCTCACGCCGCTCAGCATCGTCGCGAGCCGCACGCTCGAGGAAGTCGTCGGGCAGCTCACCGAGACGCACGAGAAGGTCGCCGTGCTCGCGATGCGCCCGCCACGCGTGGCGAACAAGTTCATGACGTGGGTCAACGCCGGGCGTCGCGCCGACGTCTACGCGCGCGAGCTCTACGTCAACCTGCGCACGCTCGACAAGTCCGGCGCCCGCGAAATCCTCGTCGAGGAGGTGCCGGCGGGCGAGCAGTGGGACGCCATCCGCGACCGGCTGCGGCGTGCCGCTTCCGCGGAGAACGTCGTCTCCGCCGATCCCGACATCGCGGCGCTGCGCGCCGACCTCGGCCAGGACGTGTAGAGGTTCGTCGGCCCTTGAGCAAGGCGCAAGACCTGCGCGCCCTGGTCGCGCACCACGGCACGCCGCTGCTCGTCGTCGATTGCGACGTGATCCGGCGCCAGTACCAGGCGTTGCGGCGCGCGCTGCCGCGCGTGGAGCTCTACTACGCGCTCAAGCCGTTGCCGCACCCGGCCGTGGTCGCGGCGCTGCATGGGGTGGGCGGCCGCTTCGACGTCGCCACCACCGGCGAGATCAGGCTCGTGCGGTCGGCCGGCGTCGCCGCGGACCGCTGCATCCACACGCACCCCATCAAGTCGGACGCCGACATCGCCGCGGCGCTGCGGTTCGGCATTCGCACGTTCGTCGCGGACAACCCGGACGAGATTCACAAGTTCCGACGGCACCGACGGCGCGCGGAGTTGCTGCTGCGGCTCTCGTTCCGCGACCCGACCGCGGTCGTCGACCTCTCGCGCAAGTTCGGCTGCGAGCCCGCGGCCGTGCCGCACCTGCTCGAACTCGCGCGCGGGCTCGGCGTGCGCGTGCGCGGCCTCTCGTTCCACGTCGGCTCCCAGGTCGGCGACCCCGCGAAGTACGCCGAGGCCATCGGGGTGTGCCGTGAGTTGATCGAGCACGCGCGCGACAGCGGTCTCGGCACGCTCGACGTGCTCGACATCGGCGGCGGATTCCCGATCGGTTATCGACGCGAGCCGGTCCCCATCGGCGAGTTCTGCAAGCCGATCCGCCAGGCGCTCAGCAAACTGTCGCGCGAAGTGCGCGTGATCGCCGAGCCGGGACGCTTCATCGCCGGCCCGGCCGGCACGTCGGTGGCGCGCGTCGTCGGCCGTGCGCAGCGCGAGGGACGCTGGTGGTACTACCTCGACGACGGCATGTACGGCGCCTACAGCGGCCAGCTCTACGACCACGCGAGGTACCCGATCGAGGTGCCGGACCGCGACGGCCCGCGGCACCCGAGCGTGCTCGCCGGACCCACCTGCGACAGCATCGACGTCGTGCGCGAGGACATGCCGCTGCCCGAGTTGCAGATCGGGGACCTCGTGGTCGGTCGCCTGATGGGCGCGTACACGTGGGCGACCTCGAGCGAGTTCAACTTCATTCCCCGCGCGAAGGTCGTCGCGCTCAACGTCGACGCCAAGCCTCGCGCATGAGGATCGAGGTCGTCGACCACGTCGCCGGCGCCGCGCGCGCCCGAGGCATCGCGCTCGTGATCGACGTCTTCCGCGCGTTCACGGTGGCGCCGCACCTGATCGCGGCGGGTGCTGCGCGGGTGATACCCGTCGCAGCGGTCGAGGACGCGCTCGCGCTGCGCGAACGCTTGCCCGGCGTCGTGCTGATCGGCGAACGCCACGCCCGCCGTTTGCCCGGTTTCGATGCGGGCAACTCGCCGACGGAGGTCGTCGCGCTCCACGTCGCGGGCCGCCCCGTCGCGCACACGACGCACGCCGGGACGCAGGGCCTCGTGGCCGCGACCGGGGCCGACGAGGTGCTGGCAGCGAGCTTCGTCAACGTCTCAGCGCTCGTCCGCCACGTCCGTGCGGCTGCGCCGGCTCAGGTCACGATCGTGCGCATGGGGCATGAGGCGCGCGAACGCTGTGCCGAGGACGATCTCTGCGCCGAGGTCCTGATCGACCTGTTCGAGGGCGGGCGAGCGCCGTCTACGGAAGCGGTCCGGCAACGCCTCCGCGATGCCCCGGCCGCGAGGAAGTTCTTCGACCCCGCGTGTGACTGGGCGCCGCGCCCGGATTTCGACTATTGCACCGACGTCGACCGCTTCGATTTCG
>DASUYI010000364.1:0-2203 GCA_036377475.1 Steroidobacteraceae bacterium
GCCGCGGGCTGCGCGGCCCCGCCTTTCAAATCCGAACCTCCTGGCCCCACGGGGCCGTCGCAGTCAGGGCGAGGCCCGACGCTGCCGACCGTGCCGCCCCCGGGTTCGACGGCTGAACCGGTGATCGAGGCGCCGGCCCCCGCGCCGTTGCCGAGGGAGCGCCCCAAGGTCGCGCCGGCCACGCTGTCGCCGGCGAGCAGGGCGCTGGTGTCGCAGGCGCAGGCTCAACGGAAGCGCGGCGACTTGCCGGGTGCCACCGTGTCGCTGGAACGCGCGCTACGCATCGAGCCTCGCAATCCGCTGCTTTGGGTCGAAATGGGGCGGCTCCGGATGGATCAGCGCAACTACACCCAGGCGGAGGCGATGGGGCGCAAGGCGCTTTCGATGGCGATCGGCGACAATCGCACCCAGTCCCAGGCCTGGCAGCTCGTCGCCGACGCGCTGCGTGCGCGTGGCCGCAACGTCGAAGCGCAGGAGGCGCTGGAAAGATCGCTGGAACTGTCGACCAGTTGATGAATTGATTCAGAAAAGCCAAATGCGACAACTGGTTGGCCCACTTTCTGGAATATGGCGGCCCTTGAGAGAGATTCATGCACAAAAGTGACCTGTCCGCGCGCCGATGTGGGATGAGCTCGTAGCTCGATAGCCAGTGATTGCGCTGATTCAACGTGTATCCGCAGCGCATGTGCTCGTAGAGGGTGACATAGTGGGCCGCATAGGCTGCGGCTTGCTCGCGCTCTTGGCCGTCGAACCAGGCGACACCGTGGACACTGTCCGTCGGTTGATCGACCGGACGGTCGCGTTCCGCGTGTTCGACGACGCGGCCGGAAAGATGAACCTGAGCCTGAGCCAGACGGGTGGCGAGCTGCTGCTGGTGTCGCAGTTCACGCTGGCCGCGGACACGCGCAAGGGGTTGCGCCCGAGCTTCACGTCCGCCGCGTCGCCCGGGCACGGACGAGAAATGTTCGATCATGCGGTCGACCACGCGCGCTCGGTGCTGCCGGGCAAGGTCGCCACAGGCCGCTTCGGCGCACACATGCAGGTGTCGCTCGTCAACGACGGGCCCGTCACGTTCTGGTTGCAAATACCGACCCCGGGCGCAACCGAGTGATCACGAACATTGTCGTATCATGGCGGCCCCTTTTTACAGGGCCCCGGAGAACTCCATGGGTATCGGCTTCCGCGAACTCCTCATCATCCTCCTGATCGCGCTGGTGCTGTTCGGGGCCAAGAAGCTCAAGAGCGTCGGGTCCGACCTTGGAGCCGCGGTCAAGGGCTTCAAGAAGGCCATGTCCGACGGCGAAGACGAGCAGAACAAGCAGCTTTCCGACCTCTCGAACGGCGGCGCCCGCGACGCGGATTTCAACGAGCGAGCCTCGACCAGCGCCAAGACGGACGGCAAATCCGGCTGAACGGACGACGACCGGCGATGTTCGAGGTCGGCTTCACCGAGATCGTCCTGATCTTCGGCATCGCGCTGCTCGTGCTCGGACCGGCGCGCCTGCCGAAGCTCGCGGCCGACCTCGGGCGCTGGGCCGGTCGGGCGCGCGCGATGGCGCGCCAGCTGCGCACGCAGCTCGAACAGGAAGTCCAGTTCGACCCGCTCGCGACGAACCCCGCCTCGAACCGGCCTGCGACGGGCCACGGGACCATTCATGCGCCGCCCCCCGCACCCGCGACGACGCCCGCGGACGATCACGCGTATGCGGCTCCCTCGCCGCCCGCCGACGTGACCGGCATGAACCCGACGGCCGTCGACGAGCCGATGACCGCCGCGGCAGAACACGCGCCGACGCCCGACCCGGACACCGCATCCACGCCGCCCACGACGGTCCCTGATGAGCGAAAGCCCGGGTAACGGGGAGCCGCTGGCCGAAGGCACGCTGATCTCGCATCTGCTCGAGCTGCGCGACCGGTTGCTGCGCGCCGTGATCGCCATCGCCGTCTGCTTCGTGCCGCTCGCGTTCTTCCAGAACGAGCTGTTCACGCTGATCGCCCGGCCGCTGATCGAGAAGCTGCCCGAGGGCACTTCGCTGATCGCGACGAGCGTCGTCTCGCCGTTCATGGCGCCGCTGAAGTTATCGCTGATCTGCGCGCTCTTCATCGCGATGCCGTACGTGCTGCTGCAGATCTGGGGCTTCGTGGCCCCGGGTCTCTACAAGCGCGAGCGCCGCTTTGCCGCGCCGCTGATCGTCTCGAGCAT
>DASUYI010000365.1:0-2197 GCA_036377475.1 Steroidobacteraceae bacterium
CGGCTTCCTGGCCCGACAGCTGCGCGAGTGAAATCTCGTCGAGCGACCGGCGGATCGCGCCGTTGATGCGTTGCCAGGCGTTGCCGGTGCTGCACGAGACCTCGTGGGCACAGGTGCTGTGTTCGCCGCTGCACTCGGTGATCGCGACCGGGCCCTCGATCGCGTCGATGATCGCGGCCGCGCTGATCGCGGCCGCCGGGCGCGCGAGCTGATAGCCGCCCCGGGCGCCGCGCGTCGAGGTCAGCAGCCCGGCGCGGTGGAAGCTCTTGAGCAGCTTGCTGACGGTCGGCAGCCCGAGCCGCGTCCGTTCGGCGACCTCGGTCGCGGTCAGGCGCTGGGCGGGGGCGGCGGCCAGGCAGGCCAGGACGACCGTGCCGTAATCGGTGAGTTTGCTGATGCGTAACATGGGGTTGGATCCAGGGAACCTCTTCTGATTTACTCCCGCATGAGGCGCGTTACGCGCGCGACGGCGCACCGCGAGGCGCGAGCCGCCGCCCCATAGCCCGGTCTATGGGCAAGGGGAGTAACGACGTGGTGCGGCGTCTCGCACGTAACCCCATGGGGACCGGGCGATTTTCGCCGCGGGCATTGTCGCTTCGTCGGTCGTGGATCGACATCCACTCGGTCCTCGCTTCGCGCCCGCGGCGAAAAGTCGCACACGGTCGCGCGCATGTGGGAGTAAATCAGAGGTTCCTAAGTGGGACAATTTTAGTCCTAATTAATCCGCGAGCCAACCCTGCCGCCGACGCCGGCCCGAGGGAAAACAACCACTTCTGCTAATATCCGCGTCCCCTGCGTCCAACCGGAAGCCCCGGGACACCTTGAGCCAGCCCAACCCGAGCGCCACCGGCGCCACGCCGGTCGCGTGCCGCGAATCGATTGCCGTCCTCCGGGACGTCCACTACACGGTGGACTCCGGCAAGGCCGTCTTCAGCGGCCTCGACATCGACATCTGCCGCGGCGCCATCACGGCAATCATGGGGCCGAGCGGCACGGGCAAGACCACGCTGCTGAGGCTCATCACCGGGCAGATCACGGCCGACCGCGGCCAGGTCGTCGTCGACGGGCAGGACCTCGCAAAACTCAACCGAAAGCAGGTCTATGCGTTGAGACGCCGGATGGGAATGCTGTTCCAGAACGGAGCGCTGCTCACGGACCTCGACGTGTTCGAGAACGTCGCGTTCCCGCTGCGCGAGCACACGCGATTGCCCGAGCGGCTGATCCGGACCATCGTGCTGAGCAAGCTCCACGCAGTGGGCCTGCGCGGCGCAGCGAACCTGTCGCCGCAGGAGTTGTCCGGGGGCATGGCGCGCCGGGTGGCGCTGGCTCGTGCCATCGTCATGGATCCCGACATCCTGATCTACGACGAACCGTTCGCCGGTCTCGACCCGATCTCGATGGGCGTGGTGTTGCGGCTGATCAAGTCGCTCAACGACGCGCTCAGCGTCACCAGCATCGTCGTCACGCACGACGTGCGGGAGATCTCGCAGATCGCCGACGCGAGCTACATCCTGTCGGAGGGTCGCGTGGTCGCGAGCGGCACGACGCGAGAGCTGCAGGAACATCCGTCGCCCGTCGTGCACCAGTTCGTCGAGGGCCTCGCGGACGGCCCGGTGCCGTTCCATTACCCGGCACCCGATTACCACGCGCAGCTGCTCGGCGGCCGGGTGTTCGACTGATGCCGTCGCTGATCCGTGAACTCGGCGAGGGCGCGTCGAACTTCTTCGAGCGCGCCGGCAGGCTCACGCGGTTCGGGCTGCAGCTCGTGGCACTGACGCCGTCATCGCTGCTGCGAGTGCGACCGATCGTCGAGCAGGTCTACAACACGGGCGCGCTGTCGCTCGTGATCATCATGACCTGCGGCCTGTTCGTCGGCATGGTGCTCGGCCTGCAGGGCTACGAGATGCTGAACCGGGTCGGCTCCGAGGAGTATCTCGGCACGGCCGCGGCCTTGAGCCTGCTCAAGGAACTGGGACCCGTCGTGACCGCGTTGCTTTTCGCCGGCCGCGCAGGCACGGCGCTCGCCGCCGAGATCGGCCTGATGCGAGCCACCGACCAGATCGCGGCCATGGAGATCATGGCGGTCGACCCGATGCGTCGCGTCGTGGTGCCGCGCTTCCTCGGCGGCGCGATCGCGATGCCACTGCTCACGGCCACGTTCATCGCCATCGGCATGTTCGGTGCACAGCTCATCGGC